>CAZZND010000039.1:0-21738 GCA_964655465.1 uncultured Actinomycetes bacterium | reverse complement strand
CGCCAAACACCGGGCGCGTCGACAACAGGATCCTCGTTTCACACCAGCCACCTAGAGACCGGCCTTCCGCGCGTCCGCCAGGATGCGGCGGGTCGTGACGGTCGCGTCGTGGCCCCCCACCGAGGCGCGGGTCCCGGGCGCGACGGCGGCGTCGAGCAGCGCGAACCCGATCGTCCGCCCGAGGGCGAGGGACCGATAGAACTCGAGCCCGTGACCGACGGGGGTTCGGTCGACCGCGATCGGTGGGTAGCCGTCCTCGGGGTCGGGCATGGGGGCATCGTCGAGCACGACGCCCCCGACCCATCGACGGACGCCGCGGGCGCGCTCGGCGTCGATCGCGTCCTTGCCCACGAAGCGGACCTTCGTGCGATCGACGAACCGGTCACCGCTGTGCTCGAGCACGGTGATGGCGAACGGGAACTCCCACACGGTGAAGTCGTCGAAGCCCGACTCGGCGGCCCTGGCCGAAGCGAGCCCCGGATCCGCGACCCTGAGCCCGCGTGACGCGCCGGCCGCGACCACGGCGTCCCACACCGCGCCCGTCGCAGCAGCGCCGGGCACATAGATCTCGTAACCGCCGCCCCACGCCGTCCGCGAGACGATCACGTCGACCCCGGCGATGCGTGACCACGCCGAGCGGAACGGAGCGAGACCGCCCGCGTCCATCCCGAGCCCGTCGAGCACCTCGCCGGCGCGGGCGCCGACGACGCCCAGCAGGCCCAGGTCGGGAACCGTGACGTCGACCTCGAGACCCTCGGCGACCGCATGCGCCTTCGCCCAGAGCGCGAAGTCGATCGAGCTGTTCGCGACCCACCATTCGTCCTCACGTGGGATCACGATCACCGATCCCGCGAGGAAGACACCGTCGTGGTCCGCGATCGGCGCGTATCGGCACCTCCCGGGCACGAGGTCCGAGGTCCGCGCGGTCACGAGGAGGTCGACGGCGCGGCGGGCGTCGTGGCCGCGGAACGCGGTGCCGCATTCCCCGTAGAGATCCCAGAGCATCGCGCCCTCATCCAATACCCGCTCGTAGTCCTGCTGCGACCAGGGGATCCGCGCCCACTCACGGCCGTGGCTGTACCGATGGAAGTGCGTCGCGCCCGCCCCGCGCATGCGCGAGCGGACCGGTGAGTCCCACACGGCGTGGTCAGGCTCCTGCGGCTCGAGGATCGACGGCATCGCGGGCTGAGCCTATCGCTAGGCTTGCGGGCGATGCCTCCGACGGATGTCCCGACGCCCGAGCAGCTGGCGGCGATGCCCAAGGTGCTGCTGCACGATCACCTCGACGGCGGGCTCCGGCCGGCGACGATCGTCGAGCTGGCCGCCGCGACCGGCTACGCGGACCTGCCGACGACCGATCCCACGGCGCTCCAGGCGTGGATGACCCGCGGCGCCGACCGCCAGGACCTGGTCCTGTACCTCGAGACGTTCGCGCACACCGTCGGGGTCCTGCAGACCGCCGAGGCGCTCACGCGGGCGGCGCGCGAGTGCGCCGAGGATCTGGCCGACGACGGCGTCGTTTACGCCGAGATGCGGTTCGCACCCGAGCTGCACACCCGAGATGGGCTCTCGCCGGACGAGATCGTCGAGGCCGTGGTCCACGGCTTCGACGAGGGGTCCTCGGACCGGATCGTCGTCCGAACCCTGGTCACCGCGATGCGCACCGGCTCGGCGTCAGAAGAGATCGCGCGGCTCGCCGTCCGGTGGTCGGGCCGCGGCGTGGTCGGCTACGACCTCGCCGGTGCCGAGGCCGGCTACCCGGCATCCGACCACGCCGCGGCCCTGGCGATCTGCCGCGACGCCGGCGTCCCGCTCACGCTGCACGCCGGCGAGGCGTTCGGCCCGGCCTCGATCGCGGATGCGCTAGATCAGGGGGCAGCGCGCATCGGGCACGGCGTCCACGTCGCCGACGACATCGCGCCCGACGGCACGCTCGGGCCCGTCGCCCGCCGGGTCCACGACGCGGGCGTCCCGCTCGAACTCTGCCCGACGTCCAACGTGCACTCGGGAGCCGTCGCCTCGATCGAGGCGCATCCTATCGGCCGGCTGCACGACCTCGGGTTCGCGGTCACGGTGAACACGGACAACCGGCTCATGTCGGCCGTCACGATCTCAAGTGAGTGGGCGGACGTCGTCTCGGCGTTCGGCTGGACGTGGAGCGACGTCGAGGCCATCACGACGCGAGCGCTCGACGCGTCGTTCGTGGAGGACGCCCTCCGCCCGATCCTGAAGCCTCGGATCGAGCGCGGGTTCGCCGCGGTCCGATGACCGACGAGCTCGTCGAGGCGACCGCGACCGAGCTCGCCCACGGGCTCCGCGCCGGCGAGCTCAGCGCGCGAGAGGTGCTGGAGGCGCACCTGCGGCGGATCGAGGCAGTGAACCCTGCGGTCAACGCGGTCGTGACGCTGGTGCCGGAACGCGCGGCAGCCGAGGCTGCTGCTGCCGACGAGACCCTCGCACGCGGGGGGCCGGTGGGTGCGCTCCACGGTCTGCCGATCGCGATCAAGGACCTGGTGCAGACCGCGGGGATCCGCACGACCTTCGGCTCCCCGATCTTCGCCAACCACGTCCCCGACGCCGACGACCTGCTCGTCGAGCGGATCCGAGCGGCCGGCGCGATCGTGATCGGCAAGACCAACACGCCGGAGTGGGGCGCGGGCTCGCACACCTTCAACCCTGTCTTCGGCACGACCCGCAACCCCTACGACCTGTCGCGCTCGGCCGGCGGGTCGTCGGGGGGTGCCGCCGTGGCGCTCGCCACCGGCATGATCCCGATCGCCGACGGGAGCGACCTCGGTGGTTCCCTGCGCAACCCCGCCTCGTTCTGCAACGTGGTCGGGTTCCGGCCCTCTCCGGGCCGGGTGCCGTCGTGGCCCGCGGATGATCCGAGCGAGGACCTGTCGGTCGAAGGCCCGATGGGCAGGACGGTCGGCGACGTCGCGCTGCTGCTGTCGGCGATCGCAGGGCCCGACCCCCGCGTACCGATCGCGTTGCCCGAGTCCGGCGCGGTCTTCGCGGCGCCGCTCGAGAGCGACGTCGCGGGGACGCGGATCGCCTGGGCGCCGGCGGCAGGTGGGGCGATCCCGGTGGATCCGGAGGTCGTCTCGGCGGTCGATGCCGCGGGCGTGGTCTTCGAGCGGCTCGGCTGCCGCCTACAGGACCGGTTCCCGGACCTATCCGGCGCGCGCGAGGCCTTCTTCACGCTGCGCGCGCGGATGTACGCCGGCCAGCTAGGGCCGATGCTCGAGCGCGAGCGTGAGCGGATGAAGGCGACGGTCGTGTGGAACGTCGAGCAAGGGCTCTCGTTGACACCTGAGGACGTCGAGCGGGCGCAGGCTGCGAAGGCCGGGCTCCGGGAACGGGTCGATCGGTTCTTCGACGACGTGGACGCGATCGCGATGCCGGTCTCGCAGGTCCCGCCGTTCCCGGTCGAGCACGAGTACCCGACCGAGGTCGCCGGCGTCGCGATGACGACGTACCTCGACTGGATGGAGTCGTGCTGGTCGATCACGGTGACCGGGCTGCCCGCGATCTCGGTCCCGTGCGGGTTCACCGGGGACGGGCTCCCGGTCGGGATCCAGCTCGTGGGTCGCCGCGGGGACGACCTGGGGCTGCTTCGGCTCGCGCATGCCTTCGAGCAGGCGACGGGCATGGGCGAACGTCGTCCGCCGATCTAAACCCGAACACCGCCGACGTAAGTCGCCAGCACCGGGTCGTGGCCGGGCCGGTACGCGAGGTGATCGGGGCCGTCGCCCTCGATGACCACGACGTCGGCGCGGAGACCGGGAACGAGGCGGCCGTGGGTCGCGCCGAGCCCGAGGACGTACGAGGCGTTCGCGGTCGCGGCAGCGAGCGCTTCGGAAGGCGTCAGCCCGTAGAGGCGGCAGCCGATCGCGATCGTCTCGGGCATGGAGGCGACCGGCGAGGTTCCCGGGTTGCAGTCGGTCGCGAGCGCGACGGCAGCACCAACGTCGACCAACGCGCGGGCCGGCGCGGGCTGAGCACCGAGGCAGAACGTCGAGGCAGGCAACAGGACCGCGATCGTGTCGGACGCCGCGAGCGCGGCGACGCCGTCGGGGCTCGTGTGGTTGAGGTGATCGGCGCCGCGCGCACCGAGACGCGCGGCGGCCGCGGCTGCGGCCGAGTCCTCGAGCTGGTCGGCGTGGACGCGCAGGGGCAGGTCGGCCGCGGCCGCGGCCGCCGCGACGCGCTCGAGGTCGTCCCGTGTGAACGCGATCGAGGGCTCGACGTAGATGTCGACCTGGTCGGCGAGCCCGGCAGCCGCCGCCTCCGGGATGATCTCGTCCGCCGCCGCGCGGACCCAGTCCTCGCGCGACCATCCGTCGGGCAGCGCGTGGCAGGGCAACAGGGTCACCGTGCAGGTTTGCGGCACGTGATCCGCGAGCGAGCGAGCGAGCCGCGCCTGGCGGAGCTCGCCCTCGACCGAGCCGCCGTAGCCCGTCTTGCACTCGAACGCCGTCGTGCCGTGCGCCAGCATCTCGGCGGCGAGCGCCGTGGAGAACTCCAAGACCTCGTCGTCGGACGCGGCGGCGAGCTGACGCGCGCTCCGCGGGATGCCACCACCTTCCCCCTGCACCCCGGCGTAGGTGGCGCCGGCGAGCCGAGACGCGTATTCGTCGGCCCGCCAGCCGTGGAACGGCAGGTGCGTGTGGCAGTCCACGAACCCGGGGGCGAGCCACCTCCCCTCTCCTGTATGAGTGACCTCGATCCCGGGAGGCAGACCGGTCCGCGCCCCCACGTAGGTCAGTACCCCGTCCTCGTCCCACGCGATCGCGGCGTCCTCGACGACGCCGACGGTCAGGGCGGCGCCGCGCACGGGGGGGTCCGTGGTCACCGTGGCCAGGCGCGGCCCCGCCAGCCCGCCAGCCTCACCCTTCGCCTCCGACCCTGCCACCCCGCGAGTCTAGGAGTTGCGCGCCGATGGGGACGTGACCATGATGACGCCCACCGCGGTGCGACCCGTGCCGCTCGGACGCGCCACGAGCGAGGGACCCGGACATGCACGACACCCCGAACGCCGCGGTCGATCGCGCCGTCGCCGCCTTCGGCGGGGGCCGGTTCGCCGACTACTTCGCCGGCTTCCGGTCCGACGCGTCGTTCGTCTTCTACACGGAGCCGAAGCGCCTCAACAGCCTCGACGCGTACCGCTCGCTCTGGCAGCGCTGGGTGGATGAGGACGGGGTTCGGGTGTTGTCGTGCGAGACGTCGGATACCGAGGTGCGCGAGCACGGCGACATCGCCATCGTCACCCATTCGGTGACGACCCGGATCGCGACGAACGCGGGCGAAGAGACGGTCCTCGAGTGCGAGACGATCGTGCTCTCACGCGAGCCCGATGGCCGCTGGCTGGTCGTGCACGAGCACCTTTCGCCTTCGCCGGCCTAGGGCGAGCCCTGCAACAGCTCCTCGGCCATCATGCCTCGTCCATCGGGATGCGGACGCCGCGACCTCGCGCGACCTCGCGCGCCCTCTCATAGCCCGCGTCCGCGTGGCGGATCACGCCCATCCCGGGGTCGCTCGTCAGCACACGTTCCAGGCGCTCGCGCGCGTCCTCGGTGCCGTCGGCCACCACGACCATGCCCGCGTGGATCGAGTAGCCGATCCCCACCCCCCCGCCGTGGTGCACGCTCACCCAGTGCGCGCCGGCCGCGGTGTTCACGAGGGCGTTCAGGATCGGCCAGTCCGCGATCGCGTCGGAGCCGTCGGCCATCGCCTCGGTCTCACGGAACGGGCTCGCCACCGAGCCGCTGTCGAGGTGGTCGCGGCCGATCACGATCGGCGCCGACACCTCGCCGCTCGCGACCATCTCGTTGAACCGCAGCCCGGCCTTCGCGCGTTCCCCGTAGCCGAGCCAGCAGATCCGCGCGGGGAGTCCCTGGAACGCGACCCGCTCCGCGGCCATGTCGAGCCAGCGGTGCAGGCGCTCGTCGTCGGGGAACAGCTCGGCTACGGCGCGATCGGTCTTCGCGATGTCCTCGGGGTCGCCCGACAGCGCCGCCCAGCGGAACGGGCCCTTGCCCTCGCAGAACATCGGCCGCACGAACGCCGGGACGAACCCCGGGTAGGCATACGCGCGATCGTGCGCGAGCCCGCCGATCTCGGCGCCTGCGCGCAGGTTGTTCCCGTAGTCGAAGGCGACGGCGCCGCGCTCCAGGAACGTGACGATCGCATCGACGTGTGCCGCCATGCTCGCGTAAGCCCGGCGTTCGTACTCCGCGGGGTCGGACTCGCGGAGCGCCACGGCGTCCTCGAGCGACAGCTCCGCCGGCACGTACCCGCCGAGCGGATCGTGGGCGCTCGTCTGGTCGGTGACGATCTCGGGCTGCCAGCCGCGCGCGACGAGCCCGGGCAGGACCTCGGCGCAGTTGCCGAGCAGCCCGATCGAGACGGCCTCGCGCGCGTCCTTCGCCTCCGCGACCCACGCGAGCGCGGTGTCCAACGAGTCGGTCTCGCGGTCGAGGTAGCGGGTCTTGATGCGCCGCTCGATGCGGACCGGATCGACGTCGATGCAGAGCGCGACCCCGCCGTTCATCGTGACCGCGAGCGGCTGGGCACCCCCCATCCCGCCGAGACCTCCGGTGAGCGTCACGGTCCCGGCGAGCGAGCCCCCGAGATGCTGCGTGGCGCACTCGGCGAGCGTCTCGTAGGTCCCCTGCAGGATCCCCTGGGTCCCGATGTAGATCCACGAGCCCGCGGTCATCTGCCCGTACATCGTGAGCCCCGCGTGCTCGAGCTCACGGAACGTGTCCCAATCCGCCCACTTCGGCACGAGCATCGAGTTCGAGATCAGCACCCGCGGGGCGTAGGGGTGCGTGCGGAACACGCCGACAGGCTTGCCCGACTGCACGAGCATCGTCTCGTCGTCGGCGAGCGTCGTGAGGGTCCGAACGATGGCATCGTAGGCCTCCCACGAGCGTGCGGCGCGGCCGGTGCCGCCGTAGACGACGAGATCCTCGGGGCGCTCGGCCACTTCGGGGTCGAGGTTGTTCATGAGCATCCGCATCGCGGCCTCCTGGGGCCATGAGCGGCAGGTGAGGGTCGTGCCGCGCGGCGCCCGGATCTCCCTCGTCATGTCACCTCCACCTCCTCGCGGACGGCGGCCAGCAGCGCGCCGGACGCGACCAGGAGAGTCGCGGCCTCGATGTCGGGCGCGAGCTCGCGATCCTCGTCGAGGTGCGGCACGACCCGGCGGAGCGCCGCCCGGGCTGCGGCGGTCCCGCGGGCCGGCTCGAGCGGGGCGCGCAGATCCAGCCCCTGCGCCGCGCAGAGCAGCTCGATCGCCAGGACCCCCGTCACGTGCGCGATCACCTCACGAAGCTGAAGACCGGCGGTCCAGCCCATGCTCACGTGATCCTCCTGGTGGCCGGACGTCGGGATCGAGTCGACGCTCGCGGGGTGCGCGAGCGACTTGCACTCGGAGACCAGCGCCGCCTGCGTGTACTGCGCGATCATGAACCCGCTCGACAGCCCGGCGTTCTCGGTGAGGAACTCCGGCAGCCCTCGCGTCGCGCCGGGTGAGACGAGCCACGCGGTGCGGCGCTCCGCGATGTTCGCGAGACCCGTCGTCGCGATCGCGAGCAGATCGAGCGCGTAGGCGAGCGGCTCGCCGTGGAAGTTCCCCGCGCTCTCCACGCGGCCGTCTGGCAGAACGACCGGATTGTCCGTCACGCTCGCGAGCTCGCGGTCGAAGACCGTGCGGGCGAACGCGGCCGAGTCTCGTGCCGCGCCGTGGACCTGGGGCGCGCACCGCATCGAGTACGGGTCCTGCACCTCGTGGTCGGATCCGAGGTGGCTCGCGGTGATCGCGCTCGCGGCGAGCAGGGTGCGGAGGTTCGCCGCGGAGGCCGCCTGCCCCGGATGGGGCCGCAGCGCCATCAGATCCGCGGCGAAGGGGCGGTCGGTGCCGAGCGCGGCCTCGATCGTCATCGAGGCGGTGACGTCCGCGACCGCCAGCAGGTTCGCGATGTCGGCGTCGGCGAGCAGCCCGAGCGCGAGCATCCCTTCGGTCCCGTTCACGAGCGCGAGCCCTTCTTTCGCTTCGAGCTGCATCGGCCCCATCCCCGCTCGGGCGAGCGCGTCTGCGGCGGGCTCGGTTCGCCCGTCGACGGTAAGCGCTCGGCCCTCGCCGATCGCGCACAGCCCGATGTGGGCGAGCGGGGCGAGGTCGCCGGACGCGCCGACGCTGCCGCGGCTGGGAACGGCCGGGGTGATCTGGGCGTCGAGCATCGCGAGCAGTCGCTCGGCGACCTCGGGACGAACCCCCGGGTGACCGGTCGCGAGGGTCCGAGCACGCAGCAGCGTCATCGCCCGCACCACCTCGGCGGGCAGCAAGGGACCGGCCCCCGCCGCGTGCGACCGCACGAGATTGTGCTGCAGCTGGCGAACGTCCGACGGCGGGATGTGCACCCTCGCGAGCGCACCGAACCCGGTGGTGATGCCGTAGACGATCTCGTCGGCGTCGCGCTTCGCGTCGACGTAGGCGCGCATCGTGGCCATGCGCTCGCGTGCCACGGGATCGAGACGGACGCGGCGCACGCCCCGCGCGACGGCCACCACGTCCGCGGCGTCGAGCGTCCCCCCGACCAGCAGATCCTCCATCGGGCGAACGCTACCGCAGGCGGTCCCGGCATGCTCCGGGGGATAGTCTCGCGGGCCATGGACGTGGCGGTCGTGGGTGGCGGCGTGATCGGGCTGGCGTGCGCCCGCGAGCTGGTCGCCGCGGGCGCCGAGGTCACCGTGCTCGAGGCCGGCCCCGCGACCGCCCAGGCCTCGACCGCCAGAGCCAACGGTGGGATCCGGGCCCAGTTCACCACCGCGCCCAACATCGCCCTCTCGCGTTTCTCGATCGAGGCGTACGAGGAGCTCGCCGCGCGCTGGTCCGAGGTGGCGTTGCACCAGACCGGCTACCTGCTGATGACCGGGACCGCCGAGGGCGAACTCGCGCTCCGAGCCGCCCATGACCTGCAGCGAGCGGGTGGCGTCGACACCGAGTGGCTCGGCCCCGACGAGGTGACCGCACGCGCCCCGATGGTCCGGACCGAAGGCCTGCGCGCGGCGACCTTCCACGCACGGGACGGTTTCCTCGACCCGGCCGGAGCGGCCACCGCCCTCGGTTCCGAGGCGCGGAGCGGAGGCGCGACGATCCTCACCGGCGCGGGAGCGACCGCGATCGATCGCCACGCCGGGCGCTGGCGCGTGACGCACGCACGCGGCGAGGTCCACGCGGACCTGGTCGTGAACGCCGCCGGCGCCGACGCGCGTTCGGTGGCGACGCTCGCCGGAGGCACCGACATCCCCGTGGAGCCCGTTCGGCGGAACCTCGCCCTGTTCCTGGCGCCCGACGCGCCCCTCACTCCCATGCTCGTCGACCTCGACACCGGCGTGCTCGCGCGGCGTGAGGTCGCCGGCGGCTGGGTCGTGGCCTACTCCGACCCCGACGATCCGCCGGGCCGCGACACGATGGTCGACCCGCGGTTCTTCGAGGCACTCGCCGCCCGCGCGCTGAACCGGTTCCCGTTCCTGGAGGATCTGCCGCTTGACCCCGCACGATGTTGGGCGGGGCTGTACCCCGAGACGCCCGACCATCACGCCATCGTCGGGCCCGACCCGGCAGCGCCGGGGCTGCTGCATGCGGCCGGGTTCGGGGGCCACGGCGTCATGCATGCCCCCGCGGCAGGCCGCGCGATCGCGGAGCTCGCCACGACCGGGCGATGCGAGACGTTCGACCTCGCACCGCTGCGGGTCTCGCGTTTCGCCGAGGGCGACCTGGTCGTCGAGACGAACGTCTTCTAGCGGCCGACCGCGAACGGCGTGAGGTCGATGCCGGGGTCATCCGCCGTCACCAGGCCAGCGACGACGCGACCGGTCACGGGCGCGAGCGTCAGGCCCAACATGTTGTGACCCGCCGCGACGATCACGCGTTCGTGACCGGGCACGGGCCCGATGTAGGGCAAGCCGTCGGGCGTCATCGGCCGCGGGCCCACCCACTCCTCGTCCCGCGCGCCCAGGTCGACGTCGAGGAACGGCTGCGCCGCGCGCACGATCGTCTGGATCCGTCCCGGGTTGAAGCGGTCCATCGTGCCGTCGAATTCCATCGTTCCGGCGATGCGCAACCGGTCCTCCATCGGCGCGGCCATGACGTGCGCCGTCGACAGGTGCACCGCACGCCGCGCGTTCGACGACGGCCGCACGGCGAACGAGTACCCCTTGCCCGGCCGGATGGGAAGGCGCACCCCGAGCCGTTCCAGCAGCGACGGTGTCCACGCGCCGGTCGCGACCACGGCGCACGCGCCGTCGTGCCGACCGGCGGCCGTTTCGACCTCGACCCCGTCGTCGAACGCGGCGATCGACGTCGCACCGGCGCCGGTGTGGATCGCGACGCCGCGTGCGCGCAACGCCGATGCGAGGTCGTCGACCAGTCGGGAGGGATCCATCCAGCGCTCCCCCGGCTCGACGAACCCGGCGGCCGCGGCGCCCCCGAGCAGCGGCTCCTCGGCCCGGAGGTCGGCACCACCGAGCAGCTCGCCAGGCTCGGCGCACAGACCCATCGAGGCCATGCGAGCGATGTGGCCATGTTCGCGAGCTGCCGCGGTCGGGTCGGCGTGGACGAACAGATACCCCCCGGGCGCGGCGTGATCGCCGATGCCCGCTGCAGCCAAGTCGTCGTAGGCGGCGATCACGCCGCGCCCGAGCTGGGCCAGGGCCTGCAGCCCCCGTTCATATCGCTCGGCGGTGGCCGCGGCGGTGAACCGCCGGAGGAAGCCCGCCATGCGCGGTGCGTAAGCGGGGTGGACGTGCAGCGCCGCGTCGGAGCGACCGATGGTGGCGAGGGCCTCGCGGATCATGCCGGGCGCCGGCAGCGGATCGATCATCGACGGGCAGATCGCACCCGCGTTCCCGCGGCTCGCACCCCCACCGACGTCTCCCTGCTCCAGGACGACGACCTCGGCCCCGGCATCGTGCAGGAACCACGCGCATGACAGACCGACGAGCCCGCCCCCGACCACGAGCACCGGGCCGTCGTTCACGTCGCTCGGGGGAGCCCGCCGGCCTCCCTGATCTCGGCGAGCGTCGTCCGGGCGATCGTGTCCTCGACCTCGGGCTTCAGCTCGCGCCAGACGAAATGCAGCTCACAGGGGTCTTCGGAGGAACACTCCTCGCGCCAGAAGATGCACCGTTTGCCGAACACGTCCTCGCCTTCGATCGCGACGAGCACGTCGCGCATCGCGATCGCGCTCGGACCCCTCGATAGGGTGAACCCGTGCCCTCGCCGTGCCGATACGACGCCACCGCGCGCCAGCTGGCGCAGGATCTTCTGCAGATAGGCGGGCGGAAGACCCGCCCGGTCCGCGATGGTCCCGGCGTCGACCAGCTCACCGGGTGGGTAGGTGGACAGCACGAGCAAGGCTTCGATCCCGTATCGGGTCTCCCGCGATAGCCGCACCGTCCCCCCTCACAGATCGCGCCGGGCGAGCACCCGGTCCGCCACCACCAACGGCACGACCGTCCACGCGATCAGATCGCCCACCAGCAAGGCCACGCTACCGGCGGTGCCGAACGTCGAGAGCAGGTACGCGCCGAACGGGCCGAGCGCCGTCCCCTGCAGGTTCGTGCCGAGCAGCGCCAGGATACGTCCGGCCTCGAGCGGGTTCAGGAGCACCACCGCGAGCAAGCCGCCGGGACCGAGGTGGAGCGAGGGCGCGAGTGCCGCGATCGCGAGGTCGACCCCCAGCGCCGCGACGATCCACACGCCGACGGCCGCAGCGACGGCCTGCGTCCGGCTCGACGTCGATGCCGCGAGCGCAACGCCGAGCGCGACACAGACGGCGGCCACGGCGGCGGTCGCGAGCACGAGCGTCAGCAGCGCCGGCACATCGCTCGCCTGCGCCACGGTCGCCATCACGACCATCGCGACGCCGAACCCGATCCCGAGCGTCGTCCAGATCGCACGCGTGAGCCCGAGGAACGTCCCGGTCACGATCGACGTGCGACGCAGCGGTTGCACGGCGACGAGCCCGAGGAATCCGTCGTCGCGAGAGCCCGAGAGCGTCGAGGCGCCGAGGAGCAGACCCATGAGCGACGGCAACAGGATGCCGAGGTTCACGAGGCTCGCGGAAGCCGGACCGATGCCGGCGAGCCCGAGGCCACGGACCGAGCGGAACGCGGCGATCGTGACCACGAGGCACAGCAGGGCGAAGGTGGTCGCCATCACCACGATCCAGCGCGTCCGCACGCTACATCGGTACTCCCACCCGGCGAGCGTCCGCACCGGGACGAGCGGTCGTTCCACTTCCTGGCTCATGGGCACCCCTGCAACAGGACATCCGGGCCGGTCGGGTCGGCGAGCACCACGTCATCGGCGATCGATCCGTCGGTGAGCGAGACCGCCCGGTCGGCCATCCCGATCAGATCGGACGGCGACGGGGACGTCACGACGGCGCTCGCGCCGTCGTCGTGGCATACCCTCGTCAGCACGTCCCAGAACACCCGCCTGCCCTCCTCGTCGAGACTGGCCACGGGCTCGTCGAGCAGCAGCAGACGCGGGCAGCCGAGCATGGCGATCGTGAGCGCGACACGGTGGCGCTGGCCACCGGACAGTACGCCGACCTCGGTCTCGTCCGGCCGCACGAACCCCTCGGGCAGCGGGACGGACGTCCGCGTCGTGCCGCGGAGCGCAGCGAACAGGTCCAGGACCTCGCCGATCGTCACCCGGGCCGGCATCGCGACCGCCTGCGGCAGGTACCCGATCGCGGCGCGTCCGTGGGCGTCGACGGGACGGCCGTCGATCGAAACCTCCCCCTGGTGGCGCGCCAGCCCCACGACGCACCGCAGGAACGTGCTCTTGCCGCTGCCGTTGGGCCCGCCGAGCGCGACGATCTGCCCGGGCGGCACGTCGAGCGAGACGTGGTGCACGCCCCAGCCGCCGGGGTAGGTTCGGGTCAGGTCGCGGACCGACAGGCGGGGCGTGTCCTCAGGCACGGGCCGGCACCCCCTTGAGCCGGCCTCGGCGGAGCAGCCACACGCACGTGAGCGCGAGGGCGAGGCCCGGCACGGCGAGCGGCAAGCGCGTGCGCCGGCCGTCTTCGCCGATCGGCGGTGCGGCGGGATCCACCAGGGGCGCGTCGTCGACGACGAGCGGCTCACCCGATGCCCAGCGGTCCTCGACCGAGGCGAGCAGACGCCAGCCCGGCCCCGACGCGAGCGCCTGCAGCAGCGGCTGGTCGGCGATCAAGCGACTCGCCCTGCCGCTGCGGCGGTACGCGAGATCCCCGATCCCGTCGCCGTCCGCATCGAACCCGTCGTAGTCGCTCCAGTGGTTGCCCACGCCATCGCGGGTCCACACCGCCTGGGTGCGCCCGCCCCCACCGAGCGCCACCTGCGTCGAGTTCTCGACGAACGCGTTGCGCGTGAAGGTCGGGTCCGCGGAAGGGACGAGGACCACGCCGGTCTGGTTGAGCGCCACGGTGTTGCCCTCGACGGTCGTCGCGGCCACGCCGGTCCGGCCGGCGTCGTCGATCAAGAGCCCGACCCGGTTGTCCGCGATCACGTTGCCCCTGATCGTGACGCCGCCGGCGTCCTTCACCAGGACCCCGAACCCCGTGGAGGGGCTGCCGCTCTCGGTGATCGTGTTCGACGCGACCTCGACGGGTCCGCCGTACATCAGCACGAGACCCGACAGGTTGGCCCTGATGTGCTGGTCGCGGACCACGAGATCGGCCGCGTACATGTCGTGGATCGCGTAGCGGCTGTCCTCGATCATGTTGCCGTCCAGGACGGCGCCGGAGCCGTAGGAGAGGTAGATGCCGTCGCGCACGGTGCGGATCACGCTGTCGCGCACGACCGGGCGCGGAGCGTCGTACAGCCAGATGCCGTCGCCCCGCAGCCGCAGCGTCACGGCCTCTTCGTCCTCGGTGCCGCTCACGTGAAGCTCCCCCGAGATGATGCCCGCGCCGCGGATGTCGACGCGCTCGATCACGACGTCGGCCGCACGTTGCACGGTGATGCCGATGTGGCAGTCGCGGATGACGAGGTCGTGAAGAGAAGCTCCGTTCGCGTTCCGCTCGACCAGCACCCCCGAGGACGCGCCGACGGGGTCGCGACCCCCGTGCACGATCGTGAGCCCCTCGAGCTCGACGCCGGGCGCCGTGATCGTGACCACGGATCCCACGCCCGCGCCGTCGATCACGGCGCCCGGCTCGCCCCGCAGGTGCAGGGGGCGGTCCACCACCACGGGGCCCGCGTACGTGCCCGCGGGCAGCACGATCGTCGCCCCCGGCGCCGCGGCGTCGATCGTCGCCTGGAGCCAGCCCTCGGGTGTCGCGGCCAGCGACGGGGCGGCGATCGAGGCCCCGAGCACGAGCGCGACCAGGCTCGCAGCCGCGGGCCGCGGGCCGATCCCGAGCAGCAGCTTGGCGAACCGGTACAGGCTCATCCCGAAGGTCATGAGGAACGCCGCGGCGAGCAGCAGGGCGACCGCGCGTCCCGGCCACGCGGTCGTGACCGTGTTCGACGCCACTCGCACCCGGCCCACGACCCACGGCGTGAATGGCTCCTGGCGGAACGCGGCGCCGGAGTCCATCGAGTGCCCCAGCTGGTAGAGCCGGAACTGCACGTCGGCGAGGATCCCCACGGGGATCGCCCACAGACCGACCCGGGCGAGGGTCCCGATCGACGAGCGAGGTGGTTTCGGCGCCCCCGGGCTCCGTCGCGGGAACAGCACCGCGACGACCACGAGCCCGAGCGCAGCAACGACCGCGGGGATCCACAGGGCCGTCTCCCACAGGTCGGCCATGTCGAACACCTTGAGGCCCACGTAGTGGTTGAGGATCCGGACCTCCTCGACGTCGCCCTGCAGACGATCGCCGAAGGCGGTCAGCACGAGCGGGCCTTCCGGGTACTGCTTCACGTCGAGGCGGGCCTCCCAGACCGGGAGGCCCGCCGAGAGGAGGACGAGGACGGCGGCGACGAGACCGAGCGTGACACGCGTCACGCGTTCGTCACGCGGTTCGGCCGTTCGCGGGGGGGACTCCGCGATCACGGCCACCCCCGCCACCTCAGCCTCCTCAGCTCACCGTGAGGGTGCCGACCATCGTCGCCGGGTGCGAGAAGCAGTTGTACGTGTACTTGCCCGCGTCGAGCGCCGGCACCTCGTACGTCGTCTCGGCCACCCCGTTGATCATCACGTTGTCGGCCGGTGCGAACACCGCGGTGGCCGTCGTGTCGGTCCCCTCGAAGATCTGCACGTTGTGCGGGATCCCGGCGTCGTCGTTCTTGAAGACGATCGTCAGCGGCTCGCCCGCCGGCGCCGAAAGCGTCGTCCCGGCGAACCCGCTGTTCGCGGCGCCGGCCGGTGCCGTGATGGTGAGGGTCGTCCCGGTGGTACCACCGGTCGTCGGCGCGGCCGTTCCGGGCGTCGTCGTCTCGCTGCTGGTGCACGCGGCGAACGTCAATGCCACGGCCGCTGCCACGACCATGATCCGTGAACCTCTCATCGTGATGCTCCTTCTCCTCGTATGTCGGGTCCGGCTAGGCGGGCTCGACCTCGATCCAGCCCTGCATCTCCAGGTGCAACGCGGAGCAGAACTCCGAGCAGTACATCGCGAACGTGCCGGCGCGGTTCAGGTCGACGTCGATGTTCACGACCTCTCCCGGGTCGATCGACGCCTCGATGTTGTACTGAGGGATCGCGAAGCCGTGCGTCGCGTCCGCTGTCTGCTCGACGTTCGTGATGTGCAATCGCAGCCGGTCGCCCTGCTTGGCCTGCACGACGTCGGGTGTGAAGTGCGACCGCAGGGCCGACATCCACACGTGCAGGTCCTTGCCGTCGCGTTCCACCCGCTCTTGCCCGGCCTCGATCGCGTAGTCCGAGACCGTCCATGTGGACGGATCGGTCCCCGGCTCGTAGACCTCGATAGCGTGGACGAGCTTGTCGCGCGCGATCATCTGCACGTAGTGCGGCTCGCCGACCCCGATCGGCATGTCCGACAGCATCTTCATCTCGCCCGTGGTCAGATCGATCAGCTGGAAGTTCTGCGGGTGCAGGGTGCCCAGCTGCGTGTAGCGGTCGATGGACCACTTGTTCAAGGCGACGAGGTAACGGCCATCGGGATGCACGGTGTCGCCCTCGGCGGTCGCCAGGTGCCCGATGTTGTACTGCACGGGCAGGGTCTGCACGAGCTTGAACGCGTCCTCGCCCTCGTGCCCGGCCTTCGGACCGAGCGACCACTTCGCCACCGCCGTGTCGACGAACAGCGACGTGTACGCGTAGCCCTTGTCGTCGAACTGTGTGTGCAGCGGACCCGCCCCGAGCGAGACATGGGCCTCGAGCACGCTCTCGAGCGTCAAGATCGGCACGCCGAACGGGTCCTCGCCCTGGTAGTCCTCGGCCTCGATCGCGGCCTTGAGCCGGTCGATCGAATACACGGACGCGGACGGGTCCAGCTTGCCCCCGACGCAGATGTAGTCCCCCGTGGGGCTCACGTCGACGCCGTGCGGGTTCCGAGGCTCCGGGACGAAGTGCAGGATCTTCTCGTCGATCGCCGTCTGCAGCGAGATGACGTTCATCCCGTTGCGTTCGGTGGTCTTGCCCTCACGCGCGACGGCTTCGGCCTTCTGCCAGTCGATCACGTGCATCAGGTCGTAGTCGTTCGCGATGGCTCCTGCCTCGAGCGGGTGCCCATCGTGCAGGGTGCCTGTCGCCATCTCGGTGTTGTAGGAGTTGATGAACCCGTACCCGAAGCTGGTCAGCTTGCCGGCATCGGCGAGATCCTGCGTGTACGGGGGCAGCTCGATCTGGAAGCTCTTGGGGATGTCGAAACGCCCGGTCTCCTGATCGATGGCGAGCCAGATCGAGACGCCGCGGAAGTCCTCCTTGTACCGCGACAGCGGCGCGTAGCCGGAGTCGGTCCACGGACACGGTGACATCGACGATACGTGCACGTATTCGGTGTTGGGCGTCACGAAGCACCCACCGTGGCTCGTCTGCGCGTTCGGCAGGTCGAAGATCTGCTTCGTCTTGTAGTCGCGCAGGTCGACCATGGCGATGCGGCCGTTCGCGCGGTCGTTGATGTAGACCCACCGGCCGTCGTAATCGCCCTCGGTCTCGGAGATCGCCGGGTGGTGCGTGTCACCCCAGGACAGGGGGTTCGACTTCGCCGGGTCGACGCCGCCGGCCAGGACGTTGTCCCCCTGATCGCTCCCGTACCCGTAGCCCTGCCACGCGTCCGGAGTGAACACCGGGATCTCCTTGAGCAGGCGCATCGACGGCACACCGATCACGAGGAGCTGCCCCGAATGCCCGCCCGACGCGATGATGTAGTACTCGTCGTACTCACCGCCGGGCACGAACGTCTTCAAGGCCGCTTGGGCCTGCTCGCCGGTCAGCTGGAGGTCCGTCTGCGTTCCCGCGACGTCTCCTTCTCCCGACGAGCTGAACCCCACCTTCGCTCCGGCGGCGCCGACCACGACGCCCCCGACGAGCATCCCGAGTGCGGCTCTGCGCGAGACCTGCGGCGTTTCGGTGCTCATGGCTCCCCCTTCCGGGATCACTCTGGACGGTTTCTATCCAGTCCGGAGACTAGGCGGGAGGAACGGTGCTCAGAGGCGCGAAGGTCCCGGCAGTGCCGGGACCTTCGGGGAGGGGGCGCAGAAGGGGGGGCGCCCCCTATCGGGGGCGCCCCCGCACGTTGGTTGGATCAGTCGGCCGGAGCCGTGCCGTCGTCTGCGTCGGGTGACGCCTCGGGCTCGGGCGGGGTCGCCGCCTCGGGCGGGGTCATGCTCGGCTCGGTCATGGTCGGCTCGCTCGGCGCCGGCTCTGTGGCCACCGGTGACGGCGGCACCGGAGCCGTTCCGACCGGTACGTCCGCCGCTTCGCCCTCATCGACCGTCCCGTCGCCGCCGTCCGCGGGCGCAGGCTTCTTCCTGCCGCGCATCACGAGCAGCACCACGACGACGACCAGCACCACGATCAGCGCCACGACGATCCAGATGAGCGCCGACGAGGCGCCGCCGCCGACCGCGCTCCCTACCGCATGCAGGGTCGTGTTCTCGCCGAACGCGGGCGTCCACGTCACCGTTCTCCCGTCGAGCGTGCCGTCGTTCTCGCTCACCGCGCCCGGGAACGTGACCGAGAGCGACACGTCGAACTGGTCGAGCAACTGCTGCACGGTGGGATCGCTCGGGTCCACACCGGTCGAGCCCGCGGAGAGGTCGAGCGCGCCATCGACGACGAAGGTGTCGCCCTCTCGCGTGATCGTCAGGTCGCCGGTCTGACTGATCTGCTCCAGCGTGGCGCCCGAGAACGTGTACGTCTTGCCCACGAACCCGTCCTCGTCGTAGTCGCTCTCCTGGACCTCGACCCCATCGGGGATGGGCGAGTCACCCTGGGTCATCTGCGCTAAGACGTCGTCGGCGTTCTGACCGGAAAGCTCGATCAACTGCTCGCTCACGGCGAGCGTGATCGTGCCGTCAACCGTGTTGTCAGGGTTAAGCGTGAGCGACTGCTCGGCCCGCAGGCACGCACCGAGCAGGACCGCGAGCCCGGCCATGAGCCCGATCCTCAAGCCACGGCGGATCATGGTCACCATCGTTTCCTCCTCCGAGATGGATGCCGGCCGAGCCTACACCTCGGCCCCTGAGGCCAAACCGCTCGCGGTAAGGTTCCCCCCATGCCCGAGGCGGTCACACGGCAGGTCGGCGATGTCGAGGTCATCGCGCTCACCGACGGCCTGGCCGACATCGAGTCGCCGATGACCGAGGCGTTCCCGGACATCCCTCCGGCGGCCCACGAGGCGACGAAGGTCCGCCACCCCGAGATCTACGGTCCCGGCGACGCGTGGCGGCTCACCGTGCGGGCGTGGCTCGTACGCCATCCGGGCGGCGTGCTGCTGATGGACACGGGCGTCGGCCCGGCCACGTCGGCCGCGATGGCGTGGTTCCCCGAGCCCGGACGTCTCCACGGCGCGCTCGCGTCGGTCGGCGCCTCGGCCGACCAGATCGACACGGTCGCCATCTCCCACGTTCACGACGACCACGTCGGCGGCACGGTGACCGCCGAAGGGACCCCGGCGTTCCCGAACGCCCACTACCTGATCCAGCAGGCGGACCTCGACGCGTTGGACGAGTGGCGGGTCGAGAACGACGAGGACCGGGCGATCCACGACCAGATGATCCAGCCGATCCGCGACGCCGGGCAGCTCGTCGCACTCGACGGCGACCACCGGCTGAGCGACGCGCTCGAGCTCCACCTGGCGCCGGGCCACACGCCCGGGCACCAGGTCCTACGGGTCGTCTCGGGCGGGAACCGGCTCATGATCTCGGCCGACGCGTGGAACCACCCGGCCCAGATCGGGCACCCCGTATGGGCGTCGGGGACCGATGCGGAGCCATCACGTGCGACGGCCACGCGACGGGCCCTCCTGACCGAGCTCCTCTCGCGTCCCGGGAGTCTCTTCGCCCCAACGCATCTCGCCGAACCCTTCGGCCGCGTGCGCACGGGACCCGACGGCGTCGCGGCCTGGGACCCGGTTCCGTCGTAGCGGAACCACCCGCGAGACGGGGAGGCCCGAGATCCGGTAGGGTCGGTCGCAACCTTGCGGAAGACCCTCCGAGCCATCCTTCCCGTGCTCCTCGCCGCGACGGTGCTGGCGACGTCGATCGCCACCCCGGCCGTCGCGGACGATCGTCTCGAGCACGACCGCGACCGGCTGCTCACGATGGTGAACACGTTCCGCCTCAACCACGGCATCGCCCGCCTCGACGAACGAGCCGGCCTCTCCGACGACGCCCAGCGCCACTCGTGGCGGATGGCCAACCAGCGCCGGCTGTTCCATTCGACCGATCTGTACCGCACGGTGAGCTCCTATGACCCGCGGGCATGGGGCGAGAACGTCGGCTACGGCGGCACGATCGGCGACGTGCTCCGGGCGTGGACGAGGAGTCCTGGCCACCGCGCGAACCTCCTGGACAGTCGGTTCCACCGGACGGGCATCGGCATCGTGCGCTCGGGGGGACGGTACTGGATCACGATGATCTACTACGGCTGAGCCGCCTCAGCCGGCCAGCGTGCGCAGCTGGCGGAGCGCCACCGTGAACTGCGCGAGATCGACCGCACCCTCCATCGCGAGGCTCCGCATGAACCGCTGCACCCGGGCGACGGCCTGCTCGCGCGACGCGAGGAACGACTCGACCGCCTGATCGATCCGCGCGTCGCCTGCCTCGGCCAAGACCTCCTCGCACAGCTGCCGCCGGATGGCGAACAGATCGTCCTCGGTGGACTGCTGCGCCCAACGTTGCCACCGGGTTCCCGCGGGCATCCGCTCGAGCTGCGTCTCGAGCCAGTCGATCTCGAGACGCTCACCCAGCAGGAAGAACCCGCGGGCGACCTCGAGCGGCGATCGGGCCGTCGCTTGCGACACCGCGATGATGTCGGGCCCATGTACCAGCTCGGGCTGGAACGCGTGGCGTCGTGCGACGCCTTCGGGCACCCCTTCGGCGATCAGCCGGCGAGCCCCCTGCTCGTGCTCCTCGCGCCACGCGTCGGGGCCGATCTGATCGAGCACCCCCGAAAGCTCGGCGAACATCTCGCGCGAAGACTCGATGGCCTCGGACAGGCGTTGCCCGGAAGTCTGGACCAGGTACCAGCGGGCCGACGTCTCGACGAGCCAGTCGACGCCCTTCATCAGCTCGTTCTGCACGTCCGGATCGATCTGACCGTCGAGCGCCTCGACGTCGGACCAGCGCTGGACCGCACCGCTCACGTCGCGCGCGATCCGGAACGACCGGACGACGTCCGCCGCCGAGGCGCCGGTCTCGGTCATCATCCGCGACAGGAACGTGACGCCTTGGGAGTTCACCACATCGTTCGCCGCGGTGGTCGCGATCAGCTCCCGGCGCAGCGGATGCTCGTCGAGCAGGTGACCGAACCGCTCCATGATCTGAGGCGGGAAGTAGCGGCGCAGATCGGCCGCGAGGTACGGGCTGTCGGGCAGGTCGCTGTCGAGCAGCGCTCCGTAGACGCTCCGTTTCGCGTACGCGAGCAGGACCGACAGCTCGGGCCGTGTGAGTCCGAGCCCGGCGGCGCGCCGCTCCATCATCTCGTCGGTGGTCGGCAGGAACTCGACCTCGCGCTCCAGCTCGCCCTCGGCCTCGAGCTGCTGCATGAGGTCCTCGTACGCCTCGATCCGGTGGGCGGAGACCTCCTCTTCCTGCGACAGGATCTGCGCCTGCAGGTAGTTGTCGTACAGCACGTGCTGGACGACGTCGGGTGCGCATGCCTGCAGCAGCTCGTTCCGATCGTCGAGGGTGAGCTCACCACGCGACACCGCGAGCCCGAGCAGGATCTTCCAGTTGACCTCGTGGTCAGACGTGTCGACACCGGCCGAGTTGTCGATGAAGTCCGTGTTGATCCGGCCACCGCCCTGCGCGTACTCGATCCGTCCGCGCTGCGTGAACCCGAGGTTGCCACCCTCACCGACGACACGGGCCCGCAGCTCGTTGCCGCTCGCACGGACGCCGTCGTTCGTCCGGTCACCGGCGTCGACGTTGGTCTCACGCGAGGCCTTGACGTACGTGCCGATCCCGCCGTTCCACAGCAGGTCGACCGGCGCCTTCAAGATCTGGCGGATCAGGTCGTTCGGTGTCATCTCCTCGGGCGCCGAGTCCCCGATCGCCAACGCGGCCCGGACCTCGGGCGACGGCGTCACGCTCTTGGCCTTGCGG
>CAZZND010000038.1:4945-22000 GCA_964655465.1 uncultured Actinomycetes bacterium | reverse complement strand
ATGGCCAGCCGGCAATCACGGCACTCGCCGCAGCCCCCGCGCGAGCACAGCAGCGACGCGGTGAACGCACGGGCGGCGAGCGACTTGCCCGACCCCTCGGGACCGGCGAACACGTAGGCGTGATGCGGGCGCGAGGCCGCGCCCCGCAGGAACGCCATCGCCGAGTCCTGGCCCGCGGCCTCGTCGAGTACGCCCATAGGCGCAGCGTACCGCGGTCCGCCGACGAGTCAGTCCGGGGCGCCGTCGGGGTCGCGGTCCCGGAGCGCCTTCTCGACGGCGGCGTGCACGTCGTCGAAGACATCCGCGGGGTCGCGGTTCGCGTCGACGACGACGAACCGCTCCGGGTGCTCCTCGGCGATCTTGAGATAGGCGTCGGCAACTTTGACGAAGAACGAGGCGTCCTCGCGCTCCATCCGATCGGGCTCGTCGTCCATGCGGGACCGACCGGACTCGGGCTCGACATGCAGCAGGATCACCAGATCGGGGAACAGCCCCTGGGTCGCCCACACGTTGAGCGACAGCACGTCAGCCTCGCCCAGCCCCCGAGCCCACCCCTGATAGGCGAGCGAGGAGTCGATGTAGCGGTCGCAGATCACGACCTTGCCGTCGGCGAGTGCCGGGCGGATCACGTTGGTCACCGTCTGAGCCCGTGCCGCGGCGAAGAGCAACGCCTCGGCGCGAGGATCGATCCGACCCGTGTCGGGATCCAGCAGCAGCTCGCGGATCTTCTCGCTCGCGGGTGTGCCGCCGGGTTCGCGGGTCACGAGGACGGGCACCCCCGTCTCGCGTAGGAACCCGGCCGCCATCTCGATCTGGGTGCCCTTGCCCGCACCTTCAACGCCTTCGAAGGCGATGAACAGACCGGTGGCGGGTGGGCGCTTGAGTTTGGGCACGATGGCGAGCGGGAGGGGTCTCGATAGACGGTATCGCGCCAGCGAGCGCCAGGTCAGGAACGAGGCGCCGGCCATGACCGCGGCCGCGACCCACAGGGCCAGACGGCTCCCGGACAGATCGAACCGCTGACCGCCGATGTAGAACTCGCCGCCGAGCAGCGCACCCGAGGCATCGCCGAGCACCTGGGCGAGCGCCGGGAAGATCGCGAGCGACATGAACAGCACCGCGCGGGACAAGGTCGTGAGGGCCGCGAAGGTCCGTCCGCGGAACTCGTCGGCGACGTTCTCCTGCAGCAGCGTGTAGCCGCTCACCCAGGCGAGCCCGCAGAATGCACCGAGCCACACCGCGAGCACAGCGGCGAGCGCGAGCGTCGGCATCGCGGCGAACGCCACCAGCGCACCGCCGCACGCGAGCAGCGACCAGACCAGCACGATGTGGCGCTCGATCATGCGGGACGCGGCGTTCGCGGTGACCATCCCCAGCGCCATCCCGACGCCCGTAGCGGTCACGATGACCCCCCAGCCGGCCGAGTCCGCGCCGAGCGTGAGCGTCACGAACACCGGGCCGATCGCGAGCACCGCGCCGACGGCCCCGAAGGCGATCACGATGCCGAGCGACATCGCCGACGCGATCGAGTCCTCGCGCAGGAACCTGATGCCGTCGACCGTGTCACGCCACACCCTGGACAGGTCGAGCTTCGCCCCCGTCGCCGCCGGTGACGGCGGGAACGCGATACGGCTCAACATGAACGCCGAGAAGGCGAACGTGACCGCGTCGAGGATGAGCGGCAGCGTCTCAGGGTTCGACCCGATCACCGGCACGCGACGGGCCACCCACGTGGAACCGGCGGCCAAGATCGTGAACAGGATGCCGCCGAGCGGCAGCGTGCCGTAGGTGCTGACGAGCGTCAGCGAGTTCGCGTTCGCCAACTGCCGCCGGGACACCAGGTTGGGGATGGTCGCGTCACGCGCGGGCCCCCACACCAGGCCGAGGCACTCGATGAGGAACGAGAGCAGGTAGATCCACCACAGCTTCTGCAACAGGACCATCGACAGGTACATGACCCCGCGCCCGATATCGGCCCCGATCATCAGCCGGCGTCGGTCGAGGCGATCGACGAACACGCCCGCGAAGGGACCGAACAGGAACGCCGGCAGGGTCCGGGCGAGCATCACGCCCGAGATCGCGATCGCGGCGTTCACGCCACCGATCCTCGTGACGAGCGTGGTCACGGCCACGAACCCAACCCAGTCGCCGAGCGACGACACGGTCATCGCGGCGAGCAACCGGGCGAACGGACCGGATCGGATGAGGTCGCCGAGCGTTGCCGAGCGGGTGCCTCGGAGCGCCGCGACCTCGTCCGAGATGGAGGACACGTGCGCGACCCCCTACTTCTTCTTCGCGGTGGTCTTCCGCTCCGCGGTCGTCTTCTTCTTGGTCGTGGTCTTCTTCTTCGCCGCCTTCGCCGCAGCGCGGGCCGCTCGGACCTCGGCGCGGGCCACGCGGGCGGCAGCCTCGGCCTCGACGTCGCCGCTCTTGGTGACGTCGAGCTCCAGGTCAAGCTCGCATCCGCAGTTCCAGCAGCGAGCGCTCTTGGGCCGCTGGAGCAGTAGCGATCCGCACTCGGGGCAGGGACGGTCCTTGATCGGCTCGTTGTTCACCGCGAAGTCGCAGTCCGGGTAGCGGTCGCACCCGAAGAACACGCCGAACCGCGTGCGCTTCTCGACGATCTGCCCCTCCTTGCACTGCGGGCACGCGATCTCGAGCGAGCGCGGCGGATCCTTCTTGATGTAGCGGCAGTCGGGGTAGCCGCTGCAGCCGATGAACGGGCCGAACCGCCCCACCCGCTTCTGCAGCTGCTTGCCGCACTCGGGGCAGAGCTCGTCGATCAGCTCGGGCTCGGCGCGCTCGGAGCCGTCCATGTTGCGGATGTAGCGGCAGTCCGGGTAGTTCGGGCACCCGATGAACTTGCCGTAGCGGCCGAGCTTGACCTGCAGCTTCCCGGGCTCGCGGCCTTCCTGCGGGCAGAGCGGGCAGTGCTCGTCCAGGTCCTCCTGGAAGCGTTCGAACGACTCCTCGGCCTTCTCGAGCGCGCGCTCGAACGGCCCGTTGAACTCGTGGAGCATCTGGATCTTCCCGAGCGCCCCTTCGGCGACGTCGTCGAGCTCCTTCTCCATATAGGCGGTGAAGGCGACGTCCACGACGTCGGGGAAGTGCTCGACGAGCTTGTCCGTGACGACCTCGCCGGTGTCGGTCGGCCGGAAACGCTTGTCCTCGTGCGTGACGTACTCGCGCCGTTGGATGGTGTCGATGATCGAGGCGTAGGTGGACGGGCGTCCGATCCCGAGCTCTTCGAGCGTCTTCACGAGCGAAGCCTCGGAGTACCGCGGGGGCGGCTGCGTGAAGTGCTGCTCGGGCAGGACCTCGAGCTTCCGGAGCGCATGCTCAGCCGTGAGCTCCGGGAGCATGTTCTCGGCGTCCTCGTCGGGGCCCTCGTCGCGGCCTTCCTTGTAGATGCGGATGAACCCGTCGAACACCATCGTTTGGCCGGTGGCCCGCAGCCCGTACGTCGCCGCGCCGGAGGCTGCTTCGACGTCGACCCCGACCTGGTTGAACCGCGCCTCGGCCATCTGGGTCGCCATCGTGCGCTGCCAGATCAGCGTGTACAGGCGCAGCCGGTCGCGGTCCAACGTCGAGGACAACCGCTGGGGGGTCCGCAGAACGCTCGTGGGCCGTACGGCCTCGTGGGCCTCCTGCGCGTTCCGCGAGCGGGTCTTGTAGCGGCGCGGCTCCGCGAGCGTATACGCCTCGCCGTACTCGCCCTTCACGAGCTCGGCGATCTCGCGCAGCGCCGTATCGGCGATGGTCACCGAGTCGGTCCGCATGTACGTGATCAGACCGACGCTGCCCTCACCCGGCAGATCGATGCCTTCGTACAGCCGCTGTGCGATCGACATCGTCTTGCGGGCGCTGAAACCGAGCTTGCGGGCGGCCTCTTGCTGAAGGGTCGAGGTCGTGAACGGCGGCGCCGGGGAGCGCTTCCGCTCCTTCCTCTCGACGCCGATCACCCGGTAGGTCGCCTGGTGGAGCCTTTCGACGTGGGCGGCCGCGTCGGCCTCGGCGCCGAGCAGGATGCCCTTCTTGTCCGGCGCGCTCGCGAGCTTGCCGTCGGGCACCTGGGTCAGGCGGGCGACGAAGGGCTGCTCGCGGTCCTCGGGGGTCAAGCGGACGTCGACGCTCCAGTACTCGACCGGCACGAAGGCCCGGATCTCGCGCTCGCGCTCGACGATCAGTCGGACGGCGACCGACTGCACGCGGCCGGCTGACAACCCCGGGCGGATGCGCTTCCACAGGATCGGCGAGATCTTGTACCCGACCAACCGGTCCAAGATCCGACGGGCCTCCTGGGCATCGAAGAGCTTGAGGTCGATGGCGCGAGGCTTGGCGAAGGCCTCGAGGATGGCATCGCGGGTGATCTCGGTGAACGTCACGCGCTTGGCCCCCGCAGGATCCTTCCCCATCAGCGTGGCGACGTGATACGCGATCGCTTCACCCTCGCGGTCATAGTCCGTCGCGAGGATCAGGTCGTCGGCCTGCTTGAGCGCCCGCTTCAGCTCAGCGACGTGGCGCTCGGAATCCTCGGGCACCACGTAGTCGGGCACGAAGTCGTTCTCGACGTCCACACCGAGGCCCCCGAACCCCTTGCCCAGGTCCCGGATGTGCCCGTACGACGCCCGGACGGCGAAGTCGCCACCCAGGTACTTCTCGATCGTCTTCGCCTTCGCCGGCGACTCGACGACCACCAGTGTCTTCGTCATACGGGCCGTTCCTTTAGGTGTCGTGCCGAGGTCCTGTCAACCTCGGCCACGCGGCGGACGGTACCATCACCGTCCGCGACGACCGGTCAGCCCGCCGCCCCGGAGATCTTCCAACGGCTGGTAGCCTCGGATCGTTCCCCCAGGTCAGGAGCCTCTTCCTTGCTCGCGCTCTTCCAGGACTTCATCACGGGCACCATCGGCGATCACGGACTGCTCGCCATCTTCGTGCTGATGCTGCTCGAGTCGGCCTGCGTACCGATCCCGAGCGAGGTCACCATGTTGTTCGGCGGCGCGCTCACCACCGCCGCCTTCGCGGGCGCCGGCAACGAGCTGGACCTCTGGGCCGTCGTGGCCGCCGGCACCCTCGGCAACCTCGTGGGGTCGTGGCTCGCCTACTGGGTCGGCGCGGCCGGCGGCCGGCCCCTCGTCGACCGCTACGGCCGCTACCTGCTGATCCGCCCCCATGAGGTCGACAAGGCCCATGAGTGGTTCGAGCGGCGGGGCGAGGCTGCGGTGTTCGTCTCGAGGCTCCTGCCCGTGGTGCGCACCTTCATCTCGCTCCCGGCCGGGATCGCGCGGATGCCGTTCGGGCGGTTCACCCTCTATACGCTCGCCGGCTGCCTCCCGTGGGTTGCGGCGCTCGCGTGGCTGGGAGCGCTGCTCGGCGACCGATGGGAAGTGGTCGAGAACATCCTGCAACCCATCGCCTGGGCGATCGCCGTCGCCATCGTGGTCGCGCTCGTGGTGGTGGTGCGCCGGCGTTGGAGCACGGTCCAGGCCGACTACGCCGCCCTCGACGCCGAGCGCGCAGCCCAGGCCTCGGAAACCGACTAGAGGTTCGCCACCATCGTCCACGAGTCGCCGTCTTCGCCGACCTTCTCGAAGCCGGCCCGCTGGTACATCATGCGCGAGCGGTTGTGCACGGCGACCGAGAGCGACAGCGCGTTGTAGCCCTCCTCGCGCGCCTGAACCATGCATGACCGGAGCACCGCGCCCCCGATCCCCTTGCGCCGGTGCAGCGGGGCCACGGCGATCGAGACCTCGGGCGTCTTCTCGTCCACGAAGCCGTAGCCGGGGGCCTCCGCCGTGAAGAGCCGGTACCACGCGGCCCCGACCGGCTGGCCCTCGACCTCGGCGACGACCCCTCCGTCGCCGGGGCGGCCCCAGCCTTGGTGGTACCGCACCAGCACAGGGTCGGCGAGCACCTCTTCGATGGGCTCGCGCGGCCAGTCGGGATTCCACCGGGCGGCCTCGTAGAGCATCTTCTTCAAGAAGGCGACGTCGTCGACGCTGATGGGTCGGATGTTCACGCGTTCCTCCGTGCGAAGCTTGGCGGACATGCGAACGCTACCGCAGTGGGCTCCCGTCCGGCTCATCCGCCGTGTCGTCACCCGGGCCGGGACGATCGACGCGGGCACCCTGGCGGCCGCCCTGACCTATCAAGCGCTCCTATCGCTGATCCCGCTCGTGCTGTTCGCCGGGGCGGCCATCGGGTTCGTGTTCGCGGACGACCGAGCGAAGGCGCAGTACTGGATGGACCAGGTCGAGGAGGCCATCCCGGGACTCGAGCAGGTCGTCGGGCGGAGCATCGACGCGCTGGTCGACGCGCGCGTGCAGGCCGGGATCATCGCGGTGCTCGCGCTCGTGTGGACGGCGTCCTCGCTCGCCGGACGAGCGACGCACGCCATCGTGAAGGCGTTCGGGTTGCCGAGCCGGCGCTGGGTCCGGAGGCGGCTGCTGGCCCTCGTCGAGATCCTCGCCGTCGGTGCGATGGCGCTCGCCGGGATCGTTCTCACCTCGCTGACCCGGACGGCCGGCGTCGCGCTCCTGGTTGGACTCGCCGTCGACCTCGTGGCCGCGCTCGCCGCGTACGTGCTCCTGACCCCGGGGGGTGGGCCCGGGTGGCGAACGCACCTGCCCGGCTCGACGCTGTTCGGGCTCACGCTCGGGGTGCTGACGATCGCGGGTGGGTGGTATGCCGACGTCGTCGTCGCGCGGGCCTCCGCCGTCTACGGCACCATCGCCGCGATCATCGGGCTGCTCGCCGTGCTGTCCATCGGGAGCCACGCCTTCATCTACGGCGCGTTGCTGTCCCAGGTCATCGCCGCCGGCGATCAGGAGGGCGATGACGCCGGCGCCTCCGCACGTTCGGCGCCGAACCTCAGCACGTAAGGGACGCTCGTCACGACGACGCGAGGTTCGAACAGGAACAGGCGCTTGATGAACAGGGCGTTCTGGTTGTGCAGGGGGAGTTGCCACCAGTGGGTGACGACCACCTCGGGGACGACGACGTTCACGATCGTGTCCTCGCGGTGGGAGAAGCGCCGGACCTCCTCGAGCATCGGGACGCTGAGGTCGCGGAACGGCGCCTCGACGACGTCGAGCGGGATCTCGAGCTCGGCGTCGAACCAAGCCTCCTCGACGCGGCGAGCCTGCGCCGCGTCGAGCTCGAAGTGCACGGCCCTCGTCTCGGTCGCACGCAACGACACGACGTAGCGCGTCGCTCGGAGCGTCACCGCGTTGACCGACGACACGAAGAGCAGGGTCACGGTCCGAGGTGGGATCTGGACCCGGCCCGCCCCGATAGGATCGCCAGGCTCCA
Source organism: uncultured Actinomycetes bacterium (assembly GCA_964655465.1). Lineage (GTDB taxonomy): Bacteria > Actinomycetota > UBA4738 > UBA4738 > HRBIN12 > AC-51. The sequence goes on along the minus strand of CAZZND010000038.1, from coordinate 14,686 downwards.
GGACCACCGGCACGTCGGTGACGGTCACGTTGCCCTCGCGCAGGATCGATGCCTTCAACCGGACGAGCTCGCGACGACGGAACAGGTATCGGACCAAGCCCTCGTCGCGCACGATCTCTGGCACCACCAGGTTCACGTCGTCGCCGGGCCCGAGGTCGATGGCCCGGACGAACGCCCGGATCGACGAGAGCAGGCTCCCCCCGAGCAACGGCTCGGGCGTCGGCGTGTCGGCCCCCGCGAAGCTCCGCCACTGGTTGCGCAGCCGCTTGGAGACCTCACCCCCACGTGAGGGCGCCACGACGTGGAGCACGTCGGGTCGCGACGACTTCACGTAGCCGAGCGCCTCGGCGGTCGCGACATCGAGGTCGCTCACCAGCAAGACCACGTGCCGCCGGCCGGGCGCGGCCGCGTCGTGGCCCTCGACCGAGACCTGTTGACGCACCCATCCGTAGTGCCGATGGATGCCGTAGAACATCGGCACGAGTAGCGCCATCAACAAGATGGAGAGCCAGGCGCCGTCGGCGAACTTGGACAAGATCACGACCGCCAGGACGATCGCGGTCACGACGCAGCCGACCACGTTGACGACGATCGAGCGTCGCCACCCCTTCTCGGCGTTCGGGCCCTTGCGTCCTTCGGCGAGCCAGTGCCGCACCATGCCGGCCTGGGACAGCGTGAACGAGGTGAACACGCCGACGACGTAGAGGTGGATCACCGCCGTCAGGCTGGCGTCGAAGATCCAGATCATGATCGATGAGGCGACCCCGAGCACGATAACGCCGTTGGAGAACACCAGCCGGTCACCGCGGTTGACGAACTGCGACGGCAGGTAGCGGTCGTTCGCCAGGATCGACGCGAGCCGGGGGAAATCCTGGTACGCGGTGTTCGCCGCCAGGACCAGGATCAGCGCCGTGAAGAACTGCACCAGGAAGAACCCGACCGTGCCATCGCCGAACACCGCGATGGCGATCTGCGCGGGCACCGACACCGACTCGCTCGCGACGACTCCCTCGACGTTCGTGGCGAGCCACGAGATCCCGAGGAACAGCGAGATCGAGATCGCCCCCATGACCGCGAGCGTCGACGCGGCGTTCTTCGCCTGCGGGCGCTTGAACGCCGGCACGCCGTTGGAGATCGCCTCGACGCCGGTCAGGGCGGTCGCGCCCGACGAGAACGCCTTGAGGACGGCGAACACCCCGATCGCGCCCGCGGTCTTCGCTGCATCGTGGATCGGCTCGATCTCCTCACCGACCGACGGGCAGCCGGTCGTGCATCGCACGAGACCGATCAGCACCAGCGCCCCGATCGCGAGCACGAAGCCGTAGGTCGGAACGGCGAACAGCACCCCCGATTCCTTGGCGCCGCGCAGGTTGAGCAGCGTAACAACCGTGACCAACGCGATCGCGATCGGCACCGCGTAGGCGTTCGCCTCGGGGATGGCGGAGCCGATCGCGAACACCCCGGCGACGACCGAGACGACCACCGTCATCATGTAGTCGAACAGCAGCGCGGCGGCGGCGACCAGGCCCGCGAACGGGCCGATGTTGTCCTTGCTCACGATGTACGCGCCGCCACCACCCGGGTACGCGCGCACCGTCTGGCGGTACGACGCGACGACGACCGCCAGCAGCAGCGCGATCGCGATCGAGATCGGCATCACGTAGGAGTCGGGCGCCGCGGTCACCAGCGTCAGCGCCAGCAGGATCTCGCCGGTCGCGTACGCGACCGAGGAGAGCGCATCGGAGGCGAACACCGGAAGCGCCAGGATCTTCGGGAGGAGGGTGTGTTCGAGCCGCGAGCTCTCGAATGCGCGTCCGAGCAAGACCCGCTTGAACACCGACCGTCCAGAGGAGCGTTCCGCGACCGCCATACGGCGCGGCAGCCTACGAGGTCGAGATGGGATGCGGCCGCTCGGCGTGGCGCAGGTGGAACGGGACGCTGGTGAGCACCACGGAGGGCTCGAACAGCAGGAGCCGCTTCACGAACAAGGCGGTCTGGTTGTGCAGGGCGTTCTCCCACCAATGACGCGGGATGAGCTCGGGGAGCACGACCGTCACGACGGTACCCGGGCGAGCCGTGTGCCGCCGGATCTCGTTGAGCAGGGGCGGGCCCAGATCGCGGAACGGGGCCTCGACCATCACGAGCGGCACATCGAGTCCTCGTTCGTGCCAAGCTTGGATCACGCCTGCCTGGTCCTCGGGGTCGGTGACCATCAGGAGCGCCTCGGTATGCACGGCGCGGAGCGAGCGCGCGTACACGATGGCCCTGATCGCGGCGTCGTGGACACCGGGCACGGGGACCAGCACCACGTTGCGCTCGGGCTCCACTGGCCGCTGAGCCGTGACCGCCGACTCGGCGGGGACGTACGCGATGTCGGTGACGACGACCCCCGGTTCGAAGAGCAGCGCCGCCTTCAACAGCACCGAGGTGCGGCGTCGGAACAGGTACGTGAGCAGGCTCCCTTCGACGACCTCGGGCACGACGAGCGTGACGAAGCCGTCCGGATCGCGCGGCTGCGCCCGCACGACCCGACGAACCGCGCGGATCAGGTGGTGCCCCGAGTCGGGGAGGGCTTGGAGCTCGCCGAGACGCGGCGCAAGCGCCGCCCACTCGACGGTGGCCGCGTCATACTCAACTCGCGACCCGGTGAACAGCGGGATCACCAACGGGGGTCGCACCGCGCGGAGGTACGCGACCGCTTCGAGCGTCGCCGGGCCCAGATCGGGGACCAGGAGCACGAAGACGTTGGACGGCTGGACGTCCGCACGGAACCGCTCCACATGCAGGATCGAGGCGACCTTGGCGTAGTGGTGATGCACCGCGAGGAAGAAGCAGACGATGATCGGCATCGCGACGATGACGATCCATGCGCCCTTCTGGAACTTCGTCAGCGTCACGATCACCAGCACGATGCCCGTCGTCGCGGCGCCGATCCCGTTGATGAGTGCGCTGCGTTGCCAGCCGGGCTCGCGGCGGCGGACCCATCGGAGCACCATGCCGGTCTGCGACAGCGTGAAGGCCGTGAAGACCCCCACGACGTAGAGCTGGATGAGCCTGGTGAGGTTCGCGTCGAAGATCCAGATGAGGACGATCGCCAGGAGCGACAGCACGAGCACCCCGTTCGAGAACACGAGACGGTCGCCGCGGTTGCGGAACTGCGAGGGCATGAACCGGTCGCGGGCGAGGATCGACGACAGCCGCGGGAAGTCCTGGAACGCCGTGTTCGCCGCCAAGATCAAGATCCCGGCGGTGAAAACCTGGAGCACCAGGTAGAGGAACCCCGTACCGAACACGGTCCGACCGATCTGGGCCAGGACCGGCTGCGAGGCCGCGATCTCTTCGTCGATCCGCACCTGGAGCCGGCCCGCCAGCAGGGTTATCCCCAGGAACATCGTGACGCTCATCGCACCCATGACGGCGAGCGTGGCCGCCGCGTTCTTCGCCTGGGGCCGCCGGAACGCCGGCACGCCGTCGGCGATGGCCTCGACGCCGGTGAGCGCCGTCGAGCCCGACGAGAAGGCACGCAGGATCAGGAACAGCGACAGCGTGGCTTGGGACTCGATCTCGAGGTCGGCGGTCGCGGCGACGGGGCAGCCGTTCAGGCACTCGACGAACCCCGTGACCAGGGTCACCGCGATCATCAGCACGAACCCGTAGGTCGGCACCGCGAACAGGGTGCCCGCCTCCTTGACGCCACGCAGGTTCGCGACCATGACCAGCAGGACGAGCGAGACGGCGATCGGCACCCGCCACGGACCGAGCGTCTCGGGCGCCACCGACGTGATCGCCACCGTGCCCGCGGTGATCGACACCGCGACGGTCAGCACGTAGTCGATCAAGATCGCGGCCGCGGCGGTCAAGCCCGGGATCGTTCCGAGGTTCTCGCGCGCCACGATGTACGATCCGCCGCCCTGTGGATACGCCTTCACCGTCTGGCGGTACGACGTCACGACGATCAGCAGCAGCGCGGCGATCGCGAGCGAGATGGGGACCATGAGAGCGAGGGCCGCGGTACCCGCCGTGACGAGGACGAGCATCATCTCCTCGGTCGCGTACGCGTTGGACGACAGCGGGTCCGACGAGAAGACGGGGAGGGCGAGGATCTTCGGCAGCAGCTGGTGCTCCGCCTTGTCCGACGCGAGCGCCCGTCCGACGAGCAGCCTCTTGAGGGGTCCGGGCCCCGACGTCGAAGATCCGGTCGCCATCCCTAGGCGAGATCGGGCTCGGCGATCCAGCGGTACCCGACGCCGGGCTCGGTGACGATGAGCGCCGGCGCCGACGCGTCGTCACCGAGCTTCTTGCGCAACGTGCGGATGTAGGTCCGCAGGTAGGTCGTCTCGGTGCCGTAGCCCTGCCCCCAGACCCGGCGCAGCAACCACTGGTGAGTGAGCAGCTTCCCGGGGTTGCCGACCAGGGCCTCCAGCAACAGGTACTCGGTGGGGGTGAGGTGCACGGGCTCGCCGTCGAGGCTCACGAGACGACGGGCCAGATCAACGTCGAGCGCACCGAAAACCTGCATCGGCGCGGTGGGCTCCTCGGGCCCGGCGCGGCGAAGCGCGGCGCGGGCCCGGGCCAGGAGCTCCTCCATGGCGAATGGCTTCGTCACGTAGTCGTCAGCACCGGCATCGAGCGCGGAGACCTTTTCGCTCTGCGCCTCGCGGACGGAAAGCACGATGATCGGTACGTCGGAGAACGCACGCACGCGACGGATCACCTCGGTGCCGTCGATGTCGGGGAGACCGAGGTCCACCAGCATCAGGTCCGGCCGTTGCTCGGCGGCAGCGAGGACGCCCTCCTCGCCCGTGCCCACCGCCTCGACCTCGTACGCGTGGGCCTGGAGGCTCGTGCGCAGCGCACGGCGGATCTGGGGTTCGTCGTCAACCACCACGACCTTCACGACTCCACCACCTCCTCGAGCGGGAACTCGACCACGACGGCCGCGCCGCCGCCGATGGCGTCTTCGAGCCAGATCCTGCCGCCGTGCGCGACGACCATCGCCTTCGCGATGGCGAGCCCGAGCCCGCTCCCCGGGGTCTCGGGCAGATCCCCACTCCGGTAGAACGCCTCGAACACCTTCTCACGGTCGGCGAGCGGCACTCCCGGGCCTTGATCCGTGATCCGGATGCGCATCCCACGGGGGATGACGCTCAGATGCAGGCGCACGACGCCGCCGGGCGGCGAGTGCCGCAGGGCGTTCTCGAGCAGGTTGGTCAGGACCTGATCGACCTGCATGGGGTCGGCCGGGATCTCGGGCACGTTCGGCGGGATCGCTATCTCGATGCTCACGCCCCGCTCGTCGAACCGGAGCCGTAGGCGCCCGACGACCGCCTCGGCGACCTCGTCGACCGCGATGCGTGAGCGTCGCGGGATCAGCGCGCCGGCCCGGATCTTCGCCAGGTCGAGGATGTTGCCGACCAGCCGGTTCAGTCTGTCCGTCTCCTCCAGGATCGTGAGGAGCAACTCGTGCTCCTGCGCCGGCTCGTAGGACGTGCTCTCGTCGAGCAGGCTCGTGACCCCCGCCTTGATCGAGGCGAGGGGTGTCCGCAGGTCGTGCGTGACGGAGCTGAACATCGAGGCCCGAAGCAGGTTGGTCTCGGCGTCCATCTGGGCGAGGCGCGCGCGGGCGTCCAGGCGCGCCCGGTCCAGCGCCGCGCCCGCCTGGCGGGTCGCCGCCTCGAGCAGGAGCCGTTCGTCGCGCGACATCGGGCGGCGGCCCGACAGGCGGACGGCGGTCAGGGTGCCGAGGGCCACCCCACCCGCCGCGACCGGCACCACCTCGACGGGTCCGTCGCTCGCGTCGTCATCCGGCACCTCCGCATGCGCGTGCATCGACTGCCCGTCGAGCACGGCATCAACCGTGCAGGCGCGCAACGCGAATGGCTCCAGCAGCAGGCCGACGAACTCGTCCATCACCTGCTCGGCAACCTCGCCCGAGAACAGCCGCGACGACAGCAGAGCCAGCAGGCGTGCCTCGCGCTCGCGACGCGTGGCGCGCGCGCGCTCGTCGGCCGCGTTGCCCACGACGATGCCGACGACGACGGCGATGGCGAAGAAGACGGTCGCGGCGACCACGTCGCGCGTGTCATCGAACCGTAACACCAGGTCGGGTTCCTCGAGGATCGGCACGGCCAGCGACGCCAACACCGCCGCGAGCAACCCGCCCCATAGACCCCCGGCCACCGCGGCGACGGTGACCGAGAGCATGAAGGCCGCAACGAGGCCGACCGCTCCGAGCTCGAGAGCTGGGAGGGTCAGCAGCAGTGCCACCAGGGTCGTGATCAGGGGGATCACGAGTGCGCGCCAGCTCAGGCGGCTCCACCGGTGCTCGTGGGCGTCGATCACTCGCGAACCGTACCGCCACCCCGCTCCGCCTTCACCCACCCCCCGGCGACCGGGAGGTCTTCACGGATCCTTCACGGGGTCATGCCTGGTCTTCACACCACGCTCACGCCCGGGCGCCCACCATCTTTCTCGGAAAGCGGTTCCGCGGTCGGCGCCGAGGGACGTCACCCCCGAAGCGGCGGAAGCGGACATCGGGAACACATCACCACTTTCCTCCGAGCCCGTCCGCGGGGCCGGCGGCTCCCTCCAGTCGCCGGCCCTCGGGCATATCTGGGGCCTTCCCGCGCAACCGTGCTGGTGTCAACCGGTGAGACGCGGCGGTACGCTCCGGCCGTGCGTGTCGTGATCATGGGATGTGGCCGCGTCGGCCTGCAGCTAACCGTCGAGCTCGCCGCAGAAGGTCACGAGATCTCGATCATCGACAAGAATCCGTCCGCGTTCGAGAAGCTCCCGCCCGGGTTCACCGCGAAGACCGTGGTCGGGATGGGGTTCGACCGTGACGTCCTCGAGGATGCCGGGATCAAGGAGGCCGACGCCTTCGTCGCCGTGAGCTCGGGGGACAACTCGAACATCGTGTCGGCGCGGGTCGCGCTCGAGCACTACCACGTGCCGCAGGTCATCGCCCGGATCTACGACCCGCGGCGTGCCGAGATCTACGAGCGACTCAACATCCCGACGGTCGCGACGACCACGTGGGGCGTGAAGCAGATCCAGCTCATGCTGTTCCACGACCGCCGCGAGATCCGCGAATCGCTCGGCGGCGGTGAGCTGCTCCGCATGCGGGTCCCGGTGCCGGATCATCTCGTCGGGAAGCCGGTCGTCGGCATCAACGTCGAAGGGCAGATCCTGGTCGCCGGCGTCTCGCGAGGCGGCACGGGGTTCATCCCCATATCGGACAGCACCTTGCAGGCGGGCGACTTCCTCATCGTCATCATGGCGAAGGACGGCATGGAGCTGCTCGACGCCCAGCTCGAAGCGCCCGGAGAGCACCACTGATGAGGGTGGTCGTCACGGGCGGCGGCGCCATCGGCAGGCATCTGGCCCACGACCTGGCCGAACGCGAGCACGACGTCACCTTGATCGAGCAGGACAAGGCGACGGTCGAGGATCTGCTGGTCGAGATCCCCGCGGTCAACGTGATGCTCGGGGACGCCTGCGAGCCATGGGTGCTCGAAGCCGCCGAGATGGCGCGGGCCGACGTGGTCGTCGCCGCGACCGGCGACGACGGGGACAACCTGGTGACCTCGCTGCTCGCGAAGCAGGAGTTCGCCGTCCCTCGGGTCCTCGCTCGCGTGAACCACCCCAAGAACGAGTGGCTGTTCACCGAGCAGTGGGGGGTGGATCAAGCGGTGTCGCCTCCCCACATGCTCACGGCGATGGTCGAGGAGGCCGTGACCTCCGGTGACCTCGTGCAGCTCCTGCGTCTGGAAGGTGGGCGCATCTCGATCGTCGAGATGAAGCTCGAGGGCTCCTCGCCCGCGACGTCACGCCCGATCTACGAACTGCGGCTCCCGGCCGGCTCGGCGATCGTCGCGATCGTGCGCGAGAACCACGTGGTCGTGCCGCAGCCCGAGACCGTGCTGATCGAGGGCGACGAGCTCGTGGCGATCACCGAGCCCGAGCAGGAGAGCTCGCTCCGCGACGCGGTCGTCGGCGCCTGAGGGCGCCCCGGTCGTCGGCGCCTGAGGGCGCCCCGGACCTCAGCCGGTTGCCGGCCGCCGAAGCTGCTGGTCGACGCTGGCCCGCAGGAGACGGTCTCGCTCCAGCACCAGGGAGAGCTGGTTGCCGAACGCCGTCAAGATCCGCCGCTCCGCTTGGGTCAGCGAACCACGCTCCCCCTGCGCAACGAGGAGACCGACGCTACGCCGACCGACGATGAGTGGCAGACGCTCCAGGTCGGCACGGTCGTCGTCCGAGCTTTCGAGATCCGGCTCCCCCGGCCCGGTGCTCGTCAGGAGGTCGAGGCCGCTCCCCGCCGGCGAGGTCACGTACAGGTCGACGCGGTCGAACCGCAGTCGTGACGCGATGAGGCGGAGGACGACCCCGTAGCGTTCATCGTCCGGGCTCGGGTCGACGAGCGCGGTGGTCAGGTCCTGCTGCAGCCGCAGCTCGTGCTCACGTGCCTCGGCGATCTCGGCCCGTGCGCGCGCCTTCGCGAGCACGACGGCGATCAGCGCCGAGAGCCCGAGGAACACCAGGAGTACCACGATGTGTTCCAGCTCGGCGACCCGGAACGTGTGGGTGGGCGGGAAGAAGAAGTAGTTGTACATGACGAAAGCCACGACCGACGCCCCGATGCCGGGGCCGAGCCCACCCACCACGGCCGTGATGACGACGAGCGCCAGGAACGCCCATCCCATGCTGAGCACGTCGACGTCGTCGCGCAACGGGAGCAGCGCGACGACCAACAGCGCGGTCCCCGCGGTGGCGAGCGCGTAGCCGATCGGCCGTCGCCACGGTGCCGGCGGTCTCGTTGCCTCATCGTCCATCGTTGACCACGTCACGCGGTGAACTCGAGGATCGGGTTGATCATCATCACGCTGCCGTGCTGCTCGCCGAGCACACCTTCGACGACGACCTTCGACCCCAGGCGGAGCCCGCCGATCGCGCGGCGCCCCATGAACTTCACCACGACCTCGCCCGTGCCGTCGGAGATCTTCGCCTCGAGCGACTCGCCGTCCTTCATCGGGAAGACGGTCATCCGGCGGATCACGCCCGCGATCTTGACGCGCTCACGCAGCGGCGCATCCGCGATCCGGACGGCCCCGGCGACGTCGTCGGCCCACTCGCGGACCTCGCCGGCGAGACGCGCTTCGTCGGTCTCGGACCAACGATCGAGGAAACGATGGAACGCGCCCATGCCAGCGTTAGCCTAGCCCCCGCTACGCGCCGGCGGCCGCTTCCTGCGCCCGGATCTCTTCACCCAGCTCAGATCTCCGGCTCTTCGAGATCCAGATCATCGCGGCGATCACGGCGCACGCGACCGCGACGATCGCCACCCGGACGGCCGTGTCGTCCTCGAGACCGACGACGAGCGGGACCAGGAGCAAGGCGACCAGGTTCATGACCTTGATCATCGGGTTCAGCGCCGGACCGGCGGTGTCCTTGAACGGGTCGCCGACCGTGTCGCCGATCACGGCCGCCGTGTGGCTCTCGGAGCCCTTGCCGCCGTAGTTTCCCTCCTCGATGAACTTCTTGGCGTTGTCCCAGGCACCACCGGCGTTGGACAGCATCACCGCGAGCAACTGCCCGGTGAGGATAGCCCCGGCGAGGAACGCGCCCAGGCCCTCGGCACCCAGGAAGAAGCCGGCGACGACGGGCGCGAGCAGGGCGAGCAGCCCGGGGGTCATCAGCTCGCGCAGCGACGTCTTGGTGCAGATGTCGACGACGGCGCCGTAA
>CAZZND010000038.1:0-4935 GCA_964655465.1 uncultured Actinomycetes bacterium | reverse complement strand
GTTCGTCCTGCCGCTGGCGCGTGAGGGCGGCGCCGACGAGCGCTGCCGCGGTGGGTGCTCGCGGAACTGCTTGCGGACCTCGACCACGACCTGCATCGCCGCCCGGCCGACCGCCCGGATCGCGAGCGAGCTGAACAGGAACGCGACGCAGCCGCCGATCAGAAGCCCGACCAGCACGTTCGGCTCGTCGACCTTGATGCCCTCGAAGGCGAACCCTTCGAGCCGCAAGGCCTCCTCGAACGAACCGAACAGCGACGTGGCCGCGATGACCGCGGTCGCGATCGCCATGCCTTTCGTGATGGCCTTGGTCGAGTTGCCCACCGCGTCGAGACGGCCCAAGATCTCGGCCGGGCGCCCCTCGAACTCTCCGGACATCTCGGCGATGCCCTGCGCGTTATCCGAGATCGGCCCGTAGGTGTCCATCGACACGATGACGCCAACGGTCGTGAGCATGCCCATGCCGGTGAGCGAGATGAAGTACAGGCGCTCGGCCGTGTCGTCTCCCAGGAAGAACGCGGCCATCATCGCCGCTCCGATGATCAGGGCCGACCACACGGTGGACTCGAGGCCGATCGAGAACCCGGAGAGGATCGTGGTCGCCGGACCGGTCACGGTCGACTCCGCGATCTCCTGGACGGGCTTGTACTTGGTGTCGGTGAAGTACTGCGTGAGGACCTGGATGACCGAGGCCAGGACCAGGCCGATCAACACGGCCCCGGCGGGCTTGTACGAGTCCATGTAGATGCCCGACAGCACGAACACAGCGACCGCCGAGACGGCCGCCGAGAGGAAGAACCCGCGGTTGATGGCCTTCATGCCGTGCTCCTCCTCGGAGCGCGGCGCCACCGCGAGGATGCCGATGATCGACGTGATCACGCCGATGGCGCGGACGAACAGCGGGAACATCACGCCGACGATCGCGCCCTGCTCGGAGCCGGCGTAGGCCGCGGCGCCGAGGATCAGCGACGCGACAAGCGTGACCTCGTAGGACTCGAACAGGTCGGCCGCCATGCCGGCGCAATCGCCGACGTTGTCGCCGACGTTGTCCGCGATCGTCGCGGCGTTGCGGGGGTCGTCCTCGGGGATGCCCTGCTCGATCTTGCCGACCAGGTCGGCGCCGACGTCGGCCGCCTTCGTGAAGATGCCGCCACCCACCCGCATGAACATGGCGAGGAGGGCACCGCCGAACCCGAAACCGACCAGTACGAGCGCAGCGTCGGCACCGTAGATCAGCAGGATGATCGTCGCGCCCAACAGACCGAGGCCGACCGTGAACATGCCCGCGACGCCACCGGCGCGGAAGGCGATGCGCAGGGCTTTGCGCAGGCCGCTCTCGCGGGCGGCGTTCGCCGTTCGCACGTTGGCGCGGACCGCGAGCCACATGCCGACGTACCCCGTGATCGCCGAGAACCCGGCACCCAGGATGAACGCGATAGAGCGACCAAGCTTGATCGACATCTCGGAGTGCGCGGCGTCCTCGGGGGCGGGCAGCAGGAAGAACAGCGCGACGGCGAGGATCCCGAGGAAGATCCCGACCGTACGGAACTGCCGCGACAGATAGGCGCTCGCGCCTTCCTGGATCGCCGTCGCGATCTCTTTCATCTTCGAGGTGCCCTCCGGCGCCGACAGCACCTCTCGGGCGAGGTACCACGCGAACAACAGGGCGACGAACGAGATACCGAGGATGACCCAGAGCGCGGTGTTCTCGGACGAGCCGAATACCGCCTCGATCGAACCCTCTTGGGCGAGCATGCCCACCATCGAACCTCCTGGTGATCGAAGGGATCCCTCTCCTCCCGGCCGGGGACCCGGTCGGGGACCGGGGAAGGATACCGGACGGCACTGTCTCGCCTCCCTGACCTGCGGGTCCTCTATCCTGCGCTCCTGATGAAGGCAAAGATCGTGGTGGCCGCCCTGTGCGTCGTCGTCGCTGCCGCCGCCTGCACCGGCTCCGGCGAGGCCGGCACCAGGGCCACCCCGACCTGGTCCCCGCTGCCGCGCACGACCCCTGACCCGAACCTGCCGCTGCCCAGCGCGACCCCGGAACCGAGCTTCACGCCCGGTCCCGATCACGAGCGTCAGGTCCGCCAGGCGCAACGCGAGATCGACCACGTCGTGTTCCTGGTGAAGGAGAACCGCACCTTCGACCACCTCTTCGGCCGGTTCCCGGGTGCCGACGGCGTCATCGAGGGTGTGCGATGCGACGGCACGGTGATCCCGCTCGCGCGCGCCGAGGACGACTCGCCCGGCGCGCAGCACAGCTTCACGGGCGGCATCACGGCGATCAACGGCGGCCGGATGAACTGCTTCGACCAGCTCGACGGCGGCTACCGCGCCGAGACCTACACGCAGTACTGGCCCGAGGACATCCCGAACTACTACCGGATCGCCGAGGAGTTCACGTTGGGTGACCGGTTCTTCTCGAGCACGTACGGCCCCACCTTCATCGAACACTTCTGGACGGTCGCGTCCCAGACCAACCGCTACGTCGGCAACGAGCGGCCCCTTGAGGGCGACGGCGGCACCGACGGGCACATCGGAGACTATTGCGACGACGAGACCGAGCGGATCCGTTCGTTCCCGCACCTGGATCCCGACGAGGTCGAGACGATCTTCGAGCTCGAGGAACGAGCCGAGACGCTGACCATCGAGGAGGATTGGTTCGTCGATCGGTGGCCGTGCGACGACGTGAAGACCCTGCCCGACCTGCTGGAGAACCGGGGCATCGACTGGAAGTACTACACGTCGAGCTCGCCGTACCACCAGGCCTTCAAGACGATCCCGCACGTCCGCTACGGCCCGATGTGGAAGAAGGTCGTGCATTCGTCGACGTTCCTGCCGGACCTGGAGGCGGGGAAGCTGCCGGCGGTCTCGTGGCTCATCCCCGAGATGATCGACGCCGACCACCCCGGGTACGGTTCGCTCTGTAGGGGCGAGAACTGGACCGTGGAAGTGCTGAACGCGATCATGGCGAGCCCCGAGTGGGAGAACACCGTCGTGTTCATCACGTGGGACGACTTCGGCGGGTTCTACGACCACGTGCCGCCCCCGCACCTCGACATCTACGGCTACGGCCCCCGGTCGCCGCTGCTGGTGGTGAGCCCGTGGGCGAAACCGGGGTTCATCTTCTCCGAGACGGCCGACTTCTCCTCGGTCCTGCGGTTCATCGAGCGGGTGCACGGGCTGCCGGCGCTGACCGACCGTGACCGGGACGCGAACGACCTCATGAACGCGCTGGACTTCTCGCAGGAGCCGATCGCGCCGTTCATGATGACCCCTCGCGATTGCGGGTGACCGGCGCCTCCGTTCGGCTTCCGCTCCCCGTGCGCAGCACCACCTGCCCGACCAAACCGGCCACCACCGAGGCGACCAGGATCGCGATCACGGCTTCGTCCGCGAGCGCGTCGGGGAACGCGAGCTCGGCGATGAACAGCGACACGGTGAACCCGATGCCGGCCGTCGCGCCCATGCCCCACACGTCGCGCCAGCCGATGCCGCCCGGCAAGACGGCGGCCCTCGACCCGACCGCCAGACGCGACGCTATCCAGATCCCGAGCGGCTTGCCGAGCACGAGCCCGATCGCGACGCCCCACGCCACGGGGCTCTCCCATGCATGCCGCAGCGACTCGAGCGATAGCGGCACGCCGGCGTTCGCGAGTGCGAACAGCGGCACGATCAAGAAGCTCGTCCAGGGCAAGAGGGCATGCTCGACCCGCGCGATCGGAGAGACCGCCTCTTTCGAGAGCCACGCGAGCCGGAGCCACGCCTCGGCGTCGGCGTCGGGCGGCTCGGGGTCGTCGCTGGTGAGGTCGGCGGTCCGCCGCGCTTCCGCGCTGACGGCGTCCGGGCGCTGGAAGGGCCGCGCCGGCGTCAGCAGGCCGAGCACCACCCCTGCGATGGCGGGATGGATCCCTGCCCCGTAGATCGCGTACCACAGACCCACCCCGAGCACGACGTAGACCAGATGCCACCGCACGTGCGCACGCTCCGAGAGAACGATCGTCCCGACGATCGCGAACGCGATCAAGAGCGGCGTGCCGGCGATGCCGGTCGAGTAGAACAGCGCGATCACCAAGATCGCACCGATGTCGTCGACGATGGCGAGCGTCAGCAGCAGCGGCTTGAGGTTCGACGGCGCGCGGGATGCCGCCAGAGCGAGCGCACCGAGCGCGAGTGCGATGTCCGTGGCCATCGCGATCCCCCACCCGTTCGAGCCCTCACCCCCGCGCACGACGGCGATGAACAGCAGCGCGGGCACCACCATGCCGCCGACCGCGGCGATCACCGGCAGCGCGGCGGCGCGTGGGTGGCGCAGCTCGCCGGTCGTGAGCTCGCGCTTGATCTCGATCCCGACGACCAGGAAGAACAGCGTCATGAGGCCGTCGTTCACCCAGAACCGCAGGTCGTATCCCAGCACGCTCTGACCGAGCCGGACCTGGAGCGGGGTGGTCCAGAACGCCTCGTAGCTCTCCCCGAGGTTGGCCCAGACCAACGCCGCTGCGGCGGCCACGAACAGCAGCAGCGCGCTCGAGGTCGAGGTCTGCAGGAACTCCTGGAGGGGCCGGACGAGACCGCGTGGGATCCGCCGCTCGGAACCGGACCAGGGTGGCCGCAGGAGGTCGTGGTGATCGCTCATGGTCGTCTGGATGCCGACCAGACTTCCCGGCTCACCGCCCGCATCCTACCCCTCACGGCTTCACGACATCGCAACGCGGGATATCCCAGGCGCCTCCAGATCGCCTGGTAGCCTCGATCACGTTTTGGTGTCTCAACGCAAGAAACCCCTCAGCGAAGTTGCGCCGACCCGCACCCAAGCCACCGACAAGCGGTCAGAGGTCGCGCGCCGGCGTGTCGTCGTCGGCATCCTCGTCGGTGTCGTCGTGCTCGGCGCCGGGGCGTTCCTGCTGACGCGCGACGGCGGCATCGACATCCCCG
>CAZZND010000037.1:13589-22297 GCA_964655465.1 uncultured Actinomycetes bacterium | reverse complement strand
GTGAACGATGATGACGTGCTCGATCGACGGGCATCCGGTCACCGCGGCGTCCGCGTTGTCCTTGAGCGGGACGATCGTGCCGCGCCGCCACGCGCCGTCGGCGGTGATCAGGACCTTCGCCTCGGCATCGTTGATCCGGTCGCGGAGCGCTTCGGCGCTGAACCCACCGAACACGACCGAGTGCGGCGCGCCGATCCTCGCGCAAGCGAGCATCGCGATCGGGAGCTCGGGCACCATGCCCAGGTAGATGTTCACGCGGTCGCCCTTCCTTACGCCGAGCGACCGCAGCGCGTTGGCCAACCGGCAGACCTCGTCGAGCACGTCCTGGTACGTCAGGACCCGGGCATCGCCGGGCTCGCCCTCCCAGAAGAAGGCGACCTTGTCGCCGCCCCCGGCCTCGACGTGTCGGTCGAGGCAGTTGACCGACGCGTTCAGCGCGCCGCCCGCGAACCAGGTCACCCACGGCGGGTTCCAGTCCATGACCGTGTCCCACGGGCGCGACCACGTGAGGGTCGACGCTTGCTCGGCCCAGAAGGCCCCGAAGTCCGCGTTCGCCCGGTCATAGATGCCGGGGTCGGTCTCGATCGCGGCCTCGCGGAACGCCGGCGACGGCTTGAACACCCGCTTCTCGGACAGGAGTGCCTCGATGTTCTGGGCGTCGGTCACGGTGGTGTTCCTCCCTCGCGATCGTGGCTGCACCCGGCCTGCAGGGGTGGTGCAGCATCCTACGGGAGGCCCTGGCGGGGCGCGACACGGTCGCCAGGCGGGCCCCGCGGGTGCTTGCATCGGCCTCCCGGACCCACCACGATCGTGCGTGAGCCGCCCGCACGGGGCGGCTCCGAAGCGTGGGGATGGGGAAGGGAGGCCGCGGATGGCTGATATGGCCTACTGCATGAAGTGCCGCGACAAGCGTGAGTTCGAGGGGTCGTTGGTCACCCTCAAGAACGGGCGCCCAGCCGTCCAGGGCAGCTGCCCCGTGTGCGGCACGAAGCTCACGAAGATCTTGGGCATGGATGCCGCGAAGGCGATGGGGTGGACGGCCCCCGCCAAGTAGGGGCCTAGTTCAAGCGAGACAGCAGCTGCTCGGGGCTGACCACTACCGGTCCCGACATCGTCCGGTGGCGGGCCGCGAGGTCCGCCACCGTCGTCTCTTCGAACACCTTCTGCACGGCACGGGCCACGTCGGCCCAGAACCCTTGCAGGCCACAGCGTGAGTCCGCGAAGCAAGTGTGGTCCGAAGGCTCGAGGCAGAAGACCGGGAAGATCTGGCCCTCGATCGCGTCGGCGATCTCCGCGACGGTGATCTCGGCCGGGTCGCGAGCGATCCGGCACCCACCACCGGCGCCCCGGAAGCTCTCCACGAGGCCAGCTCGCGACAGCGCCCCCAGCTGCTGCTCGAGGAACCGCAGCGGGACCTGCTGGCGCTCGGCGATCAGCCGTGCTGGGACCAGGGTCTCCTCGCCGCGGTGCTGCGCCAGTTCGATCATGGCGCGCATCGCGTACTCGAGCTTCTGGGAGACCTTCAGCATGTCTGGGTCCAGGCTAGGCACGGTCGACCGACCCGTCAACGGCGTCGGCGGTCGCCCCGTCCGCGCCACCTACCCGAGATCGGGGGTACGCCGGGGTACGGTCGGGTGTCGATACCCCGGGTGACGGACGGACCCGGAGCCGGGTCAGAAGGAGTGTGGGATCGCTTTGGCCCGTGTCCTGGTGATCGACGACGAGCCCGACGTTCGCTGGCTGCTCCGACTGACCCTCGAACGCGAGGGTCATGAGGTCCTGCTCGCCGACGACGGTCTCCGAGGCGTCGGCATGGCCCAGCGCCAGAAGCCCGCGCTGATCGTGCTCGACCTGATGATGCCCGTGATGGACGGCTACGGGACGCTTGAGGCCCTGGGCAAGGACCCCCGTACGTCGTCCATCCCGGTCGTCGTGCTGACCGCGAAGGCCCTGCCGGACGAGGAAGCTCGGGTCACCGGTGCGGGAGCCCGTCGGTTCCTCACGAAGCCGTTCGACCCCGACGACCTCGCGGCCGAGATCCGGGCATTGCTCGACGAGGAGCGGGCCTAGGCCGCGATCTCGTCGGCGAAATCCTGTCCCGTGACGACCACGACCGTGGCCTCGGGCGGCACGACATCGTCGTAGTCAGGCGAGAGCAAGGCGACGGGCGACCCGGGGAAGTAATCCTTCGAGATCAGCTTCGCGTTGGCCTTGTTCTGAGCCTTGCCGTCACCGCCGCGGTACAGGACCGACGTCTCTTGGGCTCCCTGGGTCGGCGCGTTGTCGGGCTCACCGGCACTGACGTAGCCCGCGTCGAGGAGGACCAGCTCGGCCTCGGCGGCGAGGCCCGTCACCGACGTCGCGTTCAGAGCCATGAACGTGACCTCCTCGGGCGGCTGGGGCTCGAGGCCGGCGGGCGGGGTCGTCGGTGAGGTGCTGCCGCTCACCGTCGGGCTCGCCGACCCGCTCGTCGAGGGGCTCGGCGTCGACCCTGCGGCCGTGACATCACCGTCGTCGAACCCGTTCGCGAGCACGAGGCCGCCCACGACGGCCAAGACCACGATGATCACGATCCGCGCGACGCCCCGGTCCACGCGGGGATACTACCCCAGGGGTTCTTGGCCCAGGGGTTCTCGCCCGCCCTACGGCTCGGTCTTGACGCCAAGGCGGTCCGCCACGCGGCGGCGGCGGCGGGCCTCGCGGATCCTCCGAAGGCGCCGCACCAGCATCGGGTCGTACGTCAGCGCCGCGGGCAGATCGATGGTGCGGCTCAGCACCTGGTGGTAGCGGGTGACCGAGATGCCGAACCGCTCGCGGATCACGCGCGCCTTGGGCACGGTCAACTTCCATGCCTCTCGTTCGAGATCGAGGATCGCGCGGGCACGTTCGTCCAGGCCCGGGTCCTCCGCCTTCCCCGCGGTGGGTCCCGTCATCATCGCAGGCTCCCATCGCACATGGGGGCATGCAAGCACCCCGGGGTTCGTGCCGATACCTGGAGCGAACCACCGAGGGTGAGACGATGCCCGGTGGATGAGGAGCCAACCGTGAGCGACCCGATCGCACGTCCCGCGCAGACCGACCACGAACGGTCGTTCGCGCAGCTCCGGATGCTGCACTCGCTGGGCGCCACCTTGAACGTGCTGACGTCAGCCGCGGCCATCGCCGACGCAATCACCGGCGAGCTCGGAACCCTGATCGACTATCACAACTGCCGCGTCTACCTGCTCGGGTCCGACGGCGTGACGCTCACGCCGATCGCGTTCCGCGGCCAGCTGATCACCGACATCCCGGAGTACGCCGAGGAGTACACGGAGGAGACGCTCGAAGAGCTCATCACGGTCGTGGGGGACGGGATCACCGGTCACGTCGCGGCGACGCGGATGTCGCTGCTCACCCCCGACGCCCGAGAGGTCGAGTTCGGGGTGACCATCCCCGGCACCGACGACGACCTGCTGGAGTCGATGCTCGCGGTCCCGATGCTCGCGGGCGAGGAGCTCATCGGCGTCATCGTGCTGTCGAGCCTCGGCTACGGGATGTTCGACGAGGACGACCAGCGTCTGCTCGAGGTGCTCGCCGCCCACGCCGGCGCCGCGTTCCGCACCGCGGGACTGCTCGAGGCCGAACGAGAGGCCGCCGAGATCTCGACGGCCCTCCTGGCGCTCTCGCAGGCGATGACGTCGCGGCGGGACGCCGGTGCGATCTTCGTCGAGGCGCTCGAGACCCTGCCTCGTGTCGTGCGGTGCGTCGTCGCCGCGGCGTACGTCCAGGACCCCGAGAGCGGCAGCTTCCGGCTCGCGCAGATGGTGGCGGCGCCGGGCACCACGACGAGACCTCGGTCGTCGATCTCCGACGTCCCCGCACCGCTCGCGCAGGGCATGATGCTTTCCGACGCCGCGCCGTTCGTGATCCTCCAAGCGGTCGCGTCGCAGGTCCCCGACGAGCTTCGACTGACCGACGAGCCCTTCGGCGACGTGCTGGTCGCCCCGCTCCGGTGGGAGCCAGACGGCAACGGGGCTATCGTGGCCGTCGCGCCACCCGGTGGCGGCTTCATCGAGCGCGACCTGCGCTTCGCCGGTGGCCTCACCGATATCACCCGGCTCGCTCTCGGCAACGCGCGCCGTCTCTCGGAGCTCGAGCGGTTCCAAGAGCTGGTCGGCTCGCTCGACGCGACCTTCTGGGAGGCGGACGCCGTCGATCGCGGATTCACCTTCATCGCAGGGCGGGCCGCCGCCCTGCTCGGTCCCGACGCGGCCGAGTGGCCGGCGGCGGGCGCCCGGTGGGGTGACCACATCGCCGAGCTGGACCGCGAGCGTGCCCTGGCCCAGCTCGCCGAGGCTGTCGAACAGGGCCGTGACGCGATCCTTGAGTACCGGATCGAGGGCGGCCCCGGAGGCGAGACCTGGATCCGCGATCTCGTCCATCCGTCGCGAGATCCCCAGGGACGGCTCCTGCGCGGGTTCATGGTCGACATCACGTCGCGCAAGCAGGCCGAGCATGCCCTTCGGGAATCCGAGCAGAAGTACAGTGAGGCCTTCCGACGTGAACGTGAAGCAGCGCAACAGCTCCGAGCCCTGGACGACATGAAGAACACGTTCCTGGAAGCCGTGTCGCACGACCTGAGAACCCCGCTCACCACGATCTTGGGGTCGGCGCTGACGCTCGAGCAGTCGATGGGGTCCCTCTCGCCCGAGGACGCGTCCGATCTGGTCCGCCGGATCGCGACGAGCGCCCGCAAGTTGGAGCGGCTGCTCGCCGACCTGCTCGACCTGGACCGTCTCCAGAGGGGCATCGTGTCGCCCCAGCGCCGGCCCACCCAGCTCGGCGAGCTCATCGTGCGTACCGTCGCCGAGAGCGAGAACCCCTCGGGCCGGCACGTGGAGGTCGACGTCATCCCGGGCGAGGTGTCGGTGGATGCGGCCAAGGTCGAGCGCATCGTCGAGAACCTCGTGACCAACGCCTTCCGGCACACGCCGTCCGACGCGCACGTGTGGGTCCACGCGGAGCCGCGCGAGGGCGGCGTGCTTCTACGGGTCGACGACGACGGTCCGGGGATCCCCGAGGGGCTGCGCGACGACGTGTTCGAGCCGTTCCGCCAAGCGCCGGGCTCAGCGGCCGAACACTCCCCCGGCGTCGGGATCGGCCTCTCGCTGGTCCGTCGGTTCGCCGAGCTGCACGGCGGCAGGGCCTGGGTGGAGCCGCGCGAGGGCGGCGGATCCTCGTTCCGGGTGCTCCTCCCGAGTTCGTAGGCCAGGTTCTTAGGCCGGGTTCTTAGCTTGGCCCGCGCGGTTTCGAGTCAGATGAACAGCGTGATGGCGTCCTGCGCCTCGGCGAGCGCCGTCGTCGCGCCGGCCGGCTCAGCCAGGTCATCGATCAGGTCCTCGCGGGCGAGGCCCAGCAGGTCCATCGTCATCTGGCAGGGGATCAGGGTGACGCCAAGGTCACGTGCGACCTCGAGGAGCTCGGTGGGCGATGCCACGTGGTGCTCGTCGGCGAGCTTCTTCATCATGGCGGGCCCGGCGCCGGCGAAGTTCATCTTCGACAGGCCGAGGTGCTCGGTGCCGCCACGGTTCATCACCGACATCATCTTCTGCATCCAGTTCTCGCCGGTGATCCGCACGTCGTTCTTCACGAGCGGGAACAGTCCCCAGAACGTGAAGAACACCGTGGTCTGCATGCCCATCGCCGCGGCCGTCGTCGCGAGGATGAACGTCGGCCAGATGCGATCGAGGTCACCGCTCCAGGCGAAGATCACGAGCTTCTGATGCTTCGCGCTCTCCCGCTCGTGCTTCTCCAGCTCAGCCTTGAACGCCTCGAGCATCTCCTCGTACGGGGTCGGCGCGGGCTCGCCCGACCGCTCCAAGGTCTCGGTGGTCATCGTCCTCACACCTTCCTGATCCGGAACCGGAACACGCCGGCGTCCTCGCTCTGCTCGAGGAGCTCGTTGCCCGTGGTCCGGCACCACGCCGCGAAGTCCGGTACCGAGCCGGGGTCTGTGGCGAGCACCTCGATCACGTCGCCGGGCTGCAGGTCGCGCATGGCCTTCGCCATCTTCGCGATCGGCAGCGGGCACGAGAGGCCCTTGAGGTCCAACGACAGGGTGATGGTCTCGTCCATGTCGGTCACGCCCCTTTCGGCATGGTGCCCGGCGCCCGCTCAGGCAGACGCCCCTGCGGGACCGTCTCCCAGTAGGCGCGGTTGAAGATCCACTTGGCCATGTGCCAACCGCGGTTGGGCTGCGGCGGCACGGGCGGGTGCTCGTAGTCGAAGCGGAGGGCCGTCGCGCGGCCGTTGCCCGTCTCGAGGAAGCACATCACCCGGCCCCCGTAGTTGTCCTTGGGCGCCGTCCCCTTCACGAACGAGGCGATCCGGCTGGCGATGACCGGCGCCTCGAAGTGGGCGGTGGACCCGGACTTCGAGATGGGCAGGTTGGTCGCATCGCCGAGAGCGAAGATCCGCTCGTGGCCCTCGACGGCGAGCGTATGACGATCGGTCGGGATCCACCCACCGGCGTCGCCGAGCGCCGAGTCCTCGATCACCTGCTGCCCGCGGTGCGGCGGCACGAGCACGAGAAGGTCGTACTCGCGCTTCTCGCCCTCGAGCGAGCTGACGACGTGCGCCGATGGGTCGACCTCTTCGACGTTGAAGAACGTCGCGAGCTCGATGCCACGCTCCGCCATGATCGGCGCGATAAGGGTCGAGGCGGACTCGATGGTGAACGCCCGGTTCAGCGGGCTCGCGAGCGTCACCTCGCTCTTGTCGCGGATCCCATGGTCGCGCAGGTACTCCTCGACCAAGAAGGTGAACTCCACCGGCGCGGGCGGGCACTTGTACGGGATCCCGGCGACGCCGACGACGATCCGTCCTCCGCGGAACCGACGGAGCTCCTCCCGAAGCCGCTCGGCATCAGGGAGGGAGTAGAACCCTTGGGACCCTTCGCGCAGCCCCGGGATCGCGTCGTGCACGAGCCGTGCGCCGGTCGCGAGCACGAGGTAGTCCCACTCGAGGGTCCCGCCACGCGCGAACTGCACCGTCTGTGCGTCGGGATGGATCCTGACGGCCTCCTCGACCGCGAGGTCGACCCCCTTGCGCAGCAGCGTCCGCTCGTCGCGAGACAGCCAGTGACCGCTCGCCTGCCCGAGCGCGACGTACAGGTACCCCGGCTGGTAGTCGTGGATCCCTGTGGGGTCGACGACCGTGACCGCGGCGTCGCTGCCGAGCTCCTTGTCGAGCAGGTTGGCGACCAGGGTGCCGCCGACCCCGCCGCCCAGGACCACGATCCGTGCGGGCATCGTGCTCACCTCGTCTTCCGGATCACGAAGCTCGACTCGCCGTCGCCCGGCGTGACGTCGACGAGCTCGTGACCCGCCTTCGCGACCCATGCCGGGATGTCGGTCTTCGATCCCTCGTCGGTCGAGAGGACCTCGATCACGTCACCCACCTGCCCCTCGCGGATCGCACCGATGAGACTCATCAGCGGACCGGGGCATGGCATGCCGCGCGCGTCGATCGACCGGGTGATGTCGGTGGTGGTCATCGTCGTGCCCTCCCCTTCTCAGATGAACGTGACGGGTCCGTCGGCCTCGGCGAAGAACGCCGCGACGCCCCAGACGCCGTCGACGAGCGGGTCCAGGTCCTCGGCCGTGATCTCGAACATCTCCATCGAGTCGGCGCACGCGTGGATGCGCACCGTGCCGAGGTCCTTCGCCTGCCCGAAGAGCTCGCTCCAGTGGGACTTGCCGTGGGCGGCCATCGCCGCCGCACCTTCGGGTCCCGCTTCGGGGCTCACCCCGTGGTCCTTCGTGATCCGGTCGGCCCGGAACGCGTCGAGCGCCCAGTACTGCAGGAACACGTTGACGTCGCGGCCCATGACCGCGGCGCCCACCGACAGGACCGCCGCCGCCTGCAGCTTGTCGTCCGTACCGGAGAACAGCACCAGGGAGATCGTGTCGTCGCTCACCGGGGCCTCCTTCCTTCCGTTGGGGTCAGCTTCGTGCGCGGACGGGCCCGCGGCCTGAGGCGACCGGCCCCACCCGGAGGGGTCGTCCGGAGGAATAGACGCGCCGGATGAGGGGTTCTCCCTGCGCCGCGACGCGGTAGGTTCCCCCGCGTGTTGGACGTCGTGATCACCGACGCGCTCGTGGTCGACGGGTCCGGGGCGCCGGCGTTCCCAGGGTGGGTCGGTATCCAGGGCGACCGGATCGCGGTGGTCAAGCGTGGGAACGGCGGCGCCCCGGACGCCACGAGGACGATCACGGCCGGCGGACACGCGCTCGTCCCGGGGTTCGTCGACGTCCACAACCACTCGGACCTCTCGCCGTTCGTGCTACCCGAGATGCCGAGCACCGTGCGCCAAGGCGTGACCACCGTCGTGGTCGGTAACTGCGGAAGCTCGCCGTGGCCGCTCGCCGCGTGGGAGGAGTGCGTCGGGCTCGCGTACGCGGACCCGTCGGCGCACCCACGCCCGGCGTGGGACTCGTGGGGCGACTATCTCGACGCGATCGACGCGGCCGTTCCGGCCGTGAACGTGGCCACGCTCGTGGGGCACGGGTCGGTCCGCCAGGAGGTCATGGGTCTGGACCGGCGACCGCCGCGCGCCGACGAGTTGGAACGGATGGCATCGCTCGTGCGCGCGTCGGTCGCCGAGGGCGCGGTCGGTCTGTCGACCGGTCTCATCTACGTGCCGGGGGTGTTCAGCGACACCGGCGAGG
>CAZZND010000037.1:0-13579 GCA_964655465.1 uncultured Actinomycetes bacterium | reverse complement strand
ATCGCGCTGGCTCGAGCGGCGGCCGCGGAAGGTGGCCTCTACGCGAGCCATATCCGGGGCGAGGGACGCGATCTGTTCGACGCCGTCGACGAGGCGATCCGGGTCGGTCACGAGTCGGACATCGCCGTTCACGTCAGCCATCTGAAGTGCGAGTCCTCGCGCGTCTGGGGCCGGGCTGAAGAACTTCTCGGATGCGTCCACGCGGCCGGCGCCACCGCCGACCAGTACCCGTACGCAGCGTGGAGCTCGTCCCTGTCGTCGCTGCTGCCGCCATGGGCGCCGGCCGGCCGGGTCGCGACGATCGCCGCGACCGACCGAGACCGGCTCCGCGATGCGGTCGAGCGAGGCGACGACGGCTTCCAGTCCTCGGTCGACGGCGTGGGATGGGATCGCATCGTGATCTCTGATACCCGCGACGCACGGTGGAACGGCATGGACGTGGCCGCCATCGCGCGGGCGATGGGCTGCGACCCCTTCGACGCGATGATCGCGCTGCTGGTCGACGCCCCCACGACGGCATGCATCGGACACGCGATGCGTGAGGACGACGTGCGCGAGATCCTCGCCGACCCGCGGGTCTTCGTCGCCTCCGACGCGTCCGCGATCGACCCGGCCTCGCCGGCCGGCGCGCTCCCCGTGCATCCGCGGGACTACGGCACGTTCCCCCGCGCGCTGGCGTTGACCCGTGACCTCGGCGTGCTGGGGATCGAGGCGACGATCGCGAAGATGACATCGCTCCCGGCCGACCGGTTCGGGCTGCGCGGACGTGGGCGGATCGCGGAGGGAGCCTTCGCCGACCTCGTGCTGCTCGAACCCGCAGTCATCGCGGACCGGGCGACCTTCGCTGCGCCGCACGCGTTCTCACGAGGCATCGATGCGGTGATGGTGAACGGGACGATCGCGTGGGAGGCCGGTGACGGGGGCATCGTGCGCGCCGGCCGTGCCCTGCGCCGGGGGTGACTCAACCCCTCGGGCAGGACGCCCACAGACCTCGCCCGGCCTGCCGGGCGTCGCGCGCGGTTTCGACGAACCGCTCCGCGTACCGGACGTTAGGCGGGATGGTCAGGATCTGTGCGAACCCCTCCCGGACGATGGTCTCGTTCGCCAGCTCGTTCCCCAGCCATACGTAAGCGAGGGTCCGGTCGAAGCGATCCAGCCTTTCCACGTCGAACTCCAGCGCGACGTCGCGACCCTCGAGCAGGTCCGTGGTGAACCGCGTGGCTTCGTCCCCGAAGCACTCGAGATCGGTGAAGGGCCCGTCCTTCTCGGGGGTGTCGATCCCGATGAGCCGAACGGTGACGTCATCGCCGGCGAGATCCACGTGCACGGTGTCGCCGTCCACGACGCGGGTGACCCGCGCGGAGGTTCGGTCCGACGGAGCGCCGTCGGTGACGACGCCGGCTGACCCGCAGCCGGCGATCATCACCCAGGAGCACGGCGAGCGA
Organism: uncultured Actinomycetes bacterium; assembly: GCA_964655465.1. Lineage (GTDB taxonomy): Bacteria > Actinomycetota > UBA4738 > UBA4738 > HRBIN12 > AC-51. The sequence continues at coordinate 12,134 of CAZZND010000037.1, read as the reverse complement.
GCGACGGATCATGGAGCCGGCGGTCGGATTCGAACCGACGACCTACCGATTACAAGTCGGTTGCGCTACCGGGCTGCGCCACGCCGGCCTGCCCGCGAGTCTACCCCCGGCGGAAGGACGCCCCGTTCGAGGCCACGGCCCAGATCACGAAGCCGCTGAGCGCCATCGTCATGAGCGCGCTGAGCGCGTCCGCCGGCGCTCGGGCGATGCCCAGGACGATCCCCACGGCGCCCATCACGATCCCGGCCGGCATCCCGAAGGGGTGGCGGATCAGGATCAGCACCGCGGCGATCGCCTGTGCAGCGGCGATCGCCGCGATCAACCAGACCCCGCCACCACCGGGCTTGAACAGGGCCAGGAACAGGGCGTTCATCAGCGCGGCCACGATCAGCACGACCGCCGCCGTGGTGAGCACCGCCGGACGCCGTAGTGGCGCCGGAGGCCGGGCGGGAACGGGGATCTCGAAGTCCTCGAAGGATGAGCGTCGCGGCGCGGGCTCCTCGGGGCTCGGGGCCGGATCGGGCGGATCCACGTCGTTCATCATCTCCCAACCCGGGAGGTCAGCACGTAGCCGTAGAGAGTGGCGGCCAGCGAGGCGGCGGCGTTGAGCGAGCCCACCCGGCCCCGCATCGGCAGCGACACCAACCGGTCGCACCGCTCGCGGACCAGCCGCGACATGCCCCGCCCCTCACTGCCGACCACGATAGCGACGCGCCCCGCGGGGCAGGGTTCGTCGAAGATCGTCGCCCGCGCCTCCCCGTCGAGTCCGACGACCGTGAAGCCGAGATCTCGGAGGCGGTCGAGCGCCCGGCCGATGTTCGCGACCCGGGCGAGCGGCAGGTGCGTGAGCGCGCCGGCCGACGCCCGGACCGCGGCCTCGCTCACCGGCGCCGCGCGGTGCGTACGGGTCACGAGCATCGCCGCTCCCGCCGCTTCGGCGGAGCGGGCCGCCGCCCCGAGGTTCTGCGGGTCCTCGACGCCGTCGAGCACCACTACCACGGCATCGGTCGCGAAGTCGAACGAGGCCATCTCACGCTCGCCGAGCGCCCTCGTCGCACCGCCCCGGGTCCGTGCCACGACTCCCCGGTGCTCGGGCGCCATCGCGTCCAGCTCGCGCCGGTCGATCTCGTGCACGGGCACGCCCGCGCGCTCGGCTGCGTGCAGCAGGTCGCGGAGACCCTGGCTGCCCCGAGACCCGCGCGCAAGCAGGACCTCACGCGCGGCGCCCGCCCTGATCGCCTCGGTCACCGCCCGCTTGCCGGCGACGACACCGCTCACACGACCACCGCGACGGCGAGACAGCCGATCCCGTCGCCCTGCAGACCCAGACCCTCGGGCCGCGTCGCCTTCACCGACACCCGCCCGACCTCGATCCCGAGTGCCGCAGCCAGCGCCTCGCGCATGGCGTCGCGATGCGGCGCGACGGGGGGGCGCTCGGCGATCACCGTGACGTCGACCGAGACCGGGCTCACCCGGCCGGCCGTAAGCAGCGCGACCGCCCCGGCCAACAGGTCCACCCCTGCGATGCCCGCCACGCTGGGGTCGGTGTCGGGGAAGTGGGTCCCCACGTCGCCGAGCGCGGCGGCGCCGAGCAGGGCGTCGGCGATCGCGTGACACACAACGTCGCCGTCCGAGTGTCCCGCCAGCCCGTCGTACCCCGGGACCTCGACCCCGCCGAGCATCAGCGGCTGGCCGCCTACGAACCGATGGACGTCGAAGCCGATCCCGGTCCTCGCGACCTCACCCACGGGTGCCCCCCATGCGCTCCTCCGCGCGGGCCAGGTCCAACATCGTCGTCACCTTCAGATTCATGGGGTCCCCGGCGACCGCCACCACGCGTCCCGCGCGCTCCAAGAGCATCGCGTCGTCGGTGACCGCAGTGCCGTCGGCGAGCGCGCCGGCGTGCGCCTCGCGGAGCGCCTCGACCCGGAACGCCTGCGGCGTCTGGGCGAGCCCGAGCTCCTCGCGATCGACGGTGCCCACGACCTCGGAGTCACGGATCCTCTTCACCGTGTCCATGACCGGCAGCACCGGGATCGCACCGTCGGCACCCTCCTCGACCGCGTGCACGACGGACGTGAACAGGTCGGGCGGCGCGAACGGACGGGCCGCGTCGTGGATCACGACGATCGCAGCGTCGTCGCCCAGTGCCGCGAGCGCCGCCTGCACCGACGCTTGACGCGTCGCGCCGCCGGTGACGACCGTGCAGGCCACGGGCAGCCCCTCCACGCAGCCGAGCGCCGCCTCCTCGAACCCTTCGGGCGCCGCCACCACCAGCGCGCGCACGGCGGGAGACGCCGACGCCGCGGCGGCGGCGACGGCGAGCATGGGGCGGTCACCGATCGACAGGAACGCCTTCGGGACGTCGGCGCCGAGGCGCCGCCCCGCCCCCGCGGCAAGGATCACGGCGACGGCGCGTCCATCCGTTCCCATGCCGCGAAGCATCGCAGACCCGGTGGAACGGTGTTTCCCTCGGGAGAGCAAGGGCTCAGGTCGAGGCGGGCTCGGGCACCTCGGGGAGGCTGGCGAAGATCATCCGGCCCGTCGCCGTCTGGATCACGTTGCGCACCCGCGCGTCGACGACCTGCCCGATCCGCGGCACGGCGTCCTCGACAACCACCATGGTGCCGTCGTCGAGGTACCCGATCGCCTGCCCGTGCTCGCGACCTTCCTTGACCAGCCGGACCGCGAGCTCGTCACCTGAGGAGAACGGCAGGCGGAACTTCGAGGCGAGGGCGTTGATCTGCGCGACCGGCACGCGGAGCGCCTCGGCAACGAGCGCGAGGTTCCGGTCCACCGTGATGAGCGAGGCGCCGCTCTCGCGGGCCAGACGCACGAGCGCGGCATCGACGTCGAGCACCCCTGCCTCCTCGACGAGGGTGAACTGCACCGTGGGCGCCTTCTGCAGATCCACCAGCACGTCGAGACCGCGGCGCCCCCGCGCGCGACGGCCTGGGTCAGACGAGTCCGAGATCGCCTGCAGCTCACGCAGGACCCCCTCGTGCAGCAAGATCGTGCCCGCGACGAACCCGGTCGAGACGAGATCCGAGATCCGGCCGTCGATCAACGCGCTCGTGTCGATCACGTGGACCTCTCCACCGCTGCGCGCGGTCGCCCGCGGCTTCACGCCGACCAGCGCGAAGATGTCCTCGTGCTTGGCAGCGCCCAGCCGAAGGCCGAGCGACCCGGTCACGATGAAGATGAACAGCGCCGCGGGCCACCGGACCTGGACGGGCAGGTAGAGCATCGGCAGACACAGGACGAAGGCCACGATCAGGCTCACGACGAGGCCGACGACCCCGCCGGCTATCTCGGCCGCGGGCTTGCGACGGAGCTCCCGCTCGATCCCCCCCACCGCCTCGAGGGTCAGGCGGCCGACGATGCCGCCCAGCACGTAGCCGGACGCGGCGCCGAGGAAGACGTATGGCAGGACCGTCTCGGCCTGCTGGGACGAGGTCGCCATGTCGCCGAGGCGGAACCCAACGGTCCCGAGCACGGCGACGAAGACCAGGCGGACCCCTTCGACCAGGCGCCCGCGCAGCCTGACGGTACGGCTGGCCTCGTCCTTCATCCCAGCTCCCGATATCGGTCGCGGGAAGGGTTGGACCCTCCCCTTGGGGAGCATCGGACGCTCGGGCGGGGAACCTGAGGCGGGTGCCCGGCTAGGCTTGGGCCGCAGCGACCTTGACGCCGTGGGCGTCGTCCAGGACGCCGTCGATCATGATCTCGGTGTCGTCCTCGCTCTTGCCCGTCGCGTGCGCGAGCTCGGAGGTCAAGATCTGGCGAGCCTTGGTGATCATGCGCTTCTCGCCGGCCGACAGGCCCTTCTCGCGATCGCGGATAGCCAGGTTCCGCAGAACCTCGGCCACCTCGTACGGATCGCCGGAATGCAGCTTCTCGAGGTTGTTCTTGAAGCGGCGGCTCCAGTTTGCCGCCACCGAGCTCTCGTCTTCGGTCAGGACCTTCAGGACCTTCTTGACCTCGTTCTTGCTCACGCATGGCCGAAGACCGACCTGGTCGGTCGAATCGGTGGGAACCAGCACGGTCAGCTCGCCGTAGACGACCCGCAGGACCAGGTACTTCCGCTTCTCGCCCAGGAACTCCTTCTCACGGACCTCTTCGACCACCGCCGCTCCGTGTTCCGGATGCACGACGGTGTCACCTTTGCGGAACGCCACGAACCCTCCCTTGGGTGGAAACGGGAAAACGCCTGCGAGGAGAACTAGTCATAAGGGTAGCACCCAGACCTCTTCCGGCGCAACCCGAAACCGCAGGTCAGAGGGCCTATCTCGCCCCTGCGAGCCGCGCGTTCGGCCTACGCCGGAAGGCTCCTGGGGCGCGTCACCGCAGGTCGGAGCGCCCACGCGAGGGCATCGTCGACGTGATCGACCGGGACGATCTGGATCCCTTCGAGACCATCGGGAGGCCCCCCAGGCACGTAGACGACCCGGCACCCGGCCGCGAGCGCCGCGTGGAACCGCTGGCGCATCGCGGGCGCAGGACGGACCTGACCCGTCAGCGCGATCTCGCCCACGAAGGCGGCGCCCTCGGGCGGCGCGACGCCGGCGGCGGCCGAGGCGATAGCGGCGGCCACGGCCAGGTCGCATGCCGGGTCGTCGACCTTGACCCCGCCAGCGGCGGCCCCGAACAGCTCGGCCCGCCCGACCGATATCCCGGCGCGATCCAGGACGGCCGCCACGAGCTGGAACCGGCGGAGGTCCAGTCCGGTCGCGTGGCGTCGGCCCGGACCGTCGCCCGAGCCGACGAGCGCCTGGATCTCGACCGCGAGGGCACGCCGCCCGCGTTGGCACAGCGCGACCGCCGCGCCCGCCACCGCGCGGCCGGAGACGAGCAGGCCGGTCGGGTCGATCGCGGTGAGCCCGTGGGCCCCCATCTCGAACCACGAGGTCTCGCCCTCGGCCCCGAACCGGTTCTTGCCCGCCGCGAGGACCCGCAGCCCCGATCGGGGGTCCCCATCGAACGACAGGACGACGTCGACGGCGTGCTCGAGCGCCCGCGGCCCGGCCAGGTCGCCGTCCTTGGTCACGTGTCCGGCCAGCACGACCACGGCGCCCGTGTCCTTGGCGAGCCCGACGAGGGCATCGGTGCAGCCACGTACCTGGGCGACCCCTCCGGGGATCTGGCCGGCCGCCGTGTCACGGATAGCCTGGATCGAGTCGACGATCAGGACCGAGGGCCCGGCCGCTCGGGTGGCCTCGAGGACCTGCGCGAGGTCGCGACCCGGGACGAACGAGATCCCTGCCGGGTCTACCCGCAGTCGCCGGGCGCGGGCCGAGACCTGATCTCGGGACTCCTCGCCGGAGGCGAGGAGGCATGGGCCGGCACCACCGGCAACCGAGCCCGCGAGCTGGAGGAGCAAGGTCGACTTGCCGATCCCCGGCTCGCCCGCGAGCAGGACGACGGACCCGGGCACCAACCCTCCACCCAGCACCCGGTCGAGTCCGGGTAAGCCCGACTCCAGTCGCACCGGGTCGGTCTCGCCCGAGCCACCCAGAGGCCGGACGACCGCGGGCGCCGGAACGGCGCCCGCGAGGGCCGCCGGCACCTGGACGACCGTCCCCCAGCCCCCGCACGCCGGGCAGCGGCCGGCCCACTGGGCCGGCCGCTGCCCACACGCCTCGCACTCGAACAGGGTCTTCGCCTTCGCCATCGCTCCGACCCTAGCCGTGGCCACCGACACCGCCACGGCGGCGGCTGGCGTGGCCGGCCGCACGGCGGCCATCTCGGGTGGCGTGTCGGTCCCCCGCATCAGACTGCTCCCCCGGCGCGGGTGAGGCCGGAAGGCTCCGGCGTCTCCGCCATGTGTCCGTAGCTCCCCCCCAGGGCTTCGCTCGGGCCCCGGGGGGCCGATACCTAAGAACGTGAGGTGGTCATGGTGCGAGTGGTCAAGGTCGATTTCGACGGAACCGAGCGGCTCCAGAACGAGCCTCACACCCCTGCGGACGAACCGGAGCTCCAGCCCCTCGTCCTCGTGATCTGGCGCGACGCCTATTTCGACTTCGATCAGCGCGACGCCGAGGAAACCCGTCCTGACTACCTGGTGCACACGGTCGGCTTCCTGCTGTCCGAGGGACCGAAGTTCGTCTCACTCGCCCAAGAGGTGCTCCCCGACGGCGACGGATACCGGGCCGTCACGCACATCCCGCTCTCGATCGTCGAGCGGATCACGCGGCTCGAGCCCGCGGACGGTGACCCGAGCTTCTCCGAGATGTAGACTCACCCGGTTGCGCCGACCTCCTCGGCGCCACCACCCGGAAGGGGGGATGAGCCCATGACCGCGAACGTCGCCGCCGTCACCGCGCCGCGTCCCTCCACCGACGCCTGAGCCACCGCGCTCGCGTCACCGGGACGCGGCTCCGTTCGTACCCAACCTCTGCGAAGGAGCCATCACCTTGCGTCACGGATCGTTCGAGCATTTCTTCGACGAAGGCCTCGTCGAACGACACCTGCTCCCCCTGAAGCAGGGCAAGGAAGCCAGCGTCCACCTCTTCCGCGCCAACCCGCGAACCACCGGCGAGGATCTGCTGGCGCTGAAGCTGTACCACCCGCTCGACCGCCGCGATTTCCGCGACGAGACGCTGTACCGCGATGGCGAGTTCATCAAGGAACGTCGGATCCGCTCGGCCCTCGAGAAGAAGACGAAGTTCGGCCGCGAGGTCCAAGGCGGCCTGTGGGTCTCGCGCGAGTGGGAGACCCTGAAGACGCTCTCGGCCGCAGGTCTGCCCGTGCCCCGGCCCATCGAGTGGACCGGCGACGCGATCTTGATGACCTACATCGGCGATGAGGACGTGGCCGCGCCGCGCCTGCAGGACCACGCCCGCGTCGGCCGAGACGAGCTCGAGGAGCTGTGGACGCAGTGCCACCGCGCGATCGAGCACATGCTGTTCCGCGACGTCGTCCACGGCGACCTGTCCTCGTACAACGTGCTCGTCTGGGAAGAGGAGATCACCCTGATCGACTTCCCGCAGGCGGTGGATCCGAAGAAGAACCGGCACGCGCAGGCCTTCCTGGAGCGCGACGTCCGGCGCCTCGGCGAGTTCTTCGAGCATCACGGCGTCTCGAAGCCCTGGGCGAAGATCGCGGAGGACCTGTGGACCGGGTGGACGTTCGCCGACCTGGTCCCCGAGGAGCTCAGGGGTGAGCTGACCCTGTAAGCGCGGCCCCGCCGCCACCCCTTGCGTATCCTCCGCGCCTAAGCGCACGCTGACCCGGTGGCATCTGGATAGGTGATGCAGGCGAAAGGTGAGGTCGTTCGGCTCCCGGATCAGGCGCACGCGGCGCCGAGGGATTTCCGCACGTTCTTCGAGGACGAGCACAGGCGGCTGTTCAAGACCCTGTACTTCGTCACCGGAGACCGGGCGGAAGCCGCCGACCTGATGCAGGAGGCGTTCCTGAAGCTCTGGGAACGCTGGGACCGGATCGACTCGATCGACGACCCACGGGCGTACCTGTTCCGGGTCGCACTGAACGGCTCGAAGATGAGGGCGCGCGCCGCTCGTCGGGCCGCGAGGCGAGCGGTCCCACTCGGCGTCGTGCGTGACCCTTACGACGACGTCGACATCCGCGAAGACGTTCGCCGGATGCTGCTGACGCTCGCGCCGCGTGCGCGAGCCGCCCTCGTCCTGCTCGACCTGTACGGCTACGGATCCGAGGAGGCTGCACGGATCATGGGCATCCGTCCGTCGACCGTCCGCGCGCTCGCGACGCAGGGCCGTTCCGTACTCCGAACCCGTGGGGGCCCCCATGACTGAGATCAAGGAGCTGTTCGACATGGTCACCAACAAGACCGAGCCCGACCTGGACTCGTGGAAGGATCAGGAAACACGGCAACGGCGGACGGTGCGGAACCGGAAGCTGGGTGCGTTCGCGGTAGCGGCAGCGATCGTCGCGATCGCGGTGGTCGCGGTCGCGACGCTACGAGACGGAGGCGGGGATGCCCAGACCCCTGCGGGATCCCCGACCGAGGTGCCGACGGGAGTCGGCTTCGCAACCTCCCTCGTCGATATCGACACTGGCGAGCGAACGGCGGGCCCCGCGATCTCCGGTGAGCCGGCGGAACTCGACCGGGTTTCGCCCGACGGAACGATGATCGCGTACACCACGGAGGACACGATCCATCACGTGTGGGTGGCCAACATCGATGGCACGGAGAAGCGTGAGATCACACCGTCGAACCTCTCCGGATACGCGCCGAGCTGGTCGCCGGACGGGTCCACCCTCGTCTTCCAGGGCCGGACCTCCGACACCAACCAGCAGGTCGGGCAGTTGTACCTGGCTGATGTCGTGACCGGTGAGCTGACGACGCTCACCGACCTCGAGCCGATGAACTCCGGATGGTGGATCATCTTCGCCGAGATAAGCCCCGATGGTCGCACCGTCTTGTTCCACCTCCCCCGAAACGGGTCCCATCCGGAATGGGATCTTTGGACCATCCCGATCACCGGAGGTACCCCGACGCTGCTCCGCGAAGACGCGGGGTTCGGTTCCTACGGACCCGACGGCACCATCGTCTTCCTCGATCATCCGGAAGACCTGGCAGCGCAGAGTATCTGGTTGATGGACGCCGACGGCAGCAACGCCAGGGTGCTCGTCGAAGGCGGGACCTACTGGTGGCCCGAGATCTCGCCCGACGGCACGCGTGTCGCCTACGAGGAGGACCAGACCGTCTTCGTCGCAGAGGTCGCGACCGGACGGACCACTGAGGTCACGACCGGGCAGCATTCGGGGTGGTTCGACGACGACACGCTGATCCTCAGCGACTGAGCGGCTCACCGATGCCGAGAGGCCCGGTCCCTTCGGGGGCCGGGCTTCTCGTCTCGCCAAGAAGTGCGGTTGAATCCGGAGCCAGCTAGACAGGGCGGGATCTTCGTGCATCCAAGGTTCATGCAGGAAGGCGAGGTCGTGCCGTTCCCGACCGAGCGCGTTGAAGCAGGGGCCCGCTTCGACACGTTCGTCGAGGAGGAGCACGTCCGGCTGTTCAAAGCCTTGTACTTCGTCACGGGGAGCCGCGAGGAAGCGGAAGATCTGGCCCAGGACGCGTTCCTGAAGCTCTGGGAGCGTTGGGATCAGATCGATTCGATCGACGATCCGACCGGGTACCTGTTCCGCGTGGCGTTGAACGGCTTCCGGATGCGTCGTCGCCGGCTGGCGATAGCGATCCGCAAACAGCTCCCGGGGCCCGAGGAACGCGACGGATTCGTCGAGGCGGAGATGCGCGCCGACGTGCGTCGTCTGCTGCTCGAGGTCACGCCGCGACAGCGAGCCGCCCTCCTGCTGGTTGACCTGCTCGGGTATCCGTCCGAGCAGGCCGCGCAGATCCTGCGCGTCCGACCGTCGACGGTTCGGAACCTGGCGAGTCAGGGCCGGCGTGCGCTGCGAGCGACGGAAGGGGTGCGGGATGCCTGACGTCCAGGAGGTGTTCCGGATGGCTACGCAGAAGGTCCGCCCTGACATGGGCTTCAACAACCGGCAACAAGAGCGCCAGCGTCGTCGGTCACGGAACCGGAAGGTCGGCGCATTCGCCGTCGCGGCTTCGATCGCCGTGGTCGGGCTCATCGCGTGGGCGACGCTCCGCGGCGGAGATCCCCAGGTCCCCGCCGGATCTCCCTCGCAAACAGCGACGGGCGGTGCGGTCACGCACTACTTCGTCGACCTGGAGACAGGCGCGCGGACGCCGTTGCCGACGGCCATCTCGGGGAGCGACTTCTACCCGGTCTCGCCCGACGGCACGATGTTCGCCTACCGCACCTTGGGCCCGCCCGGCGATCGTGTTCAAGTAGCGAACATCGACGGCACGAACGCGCGGACGATCACGCCGTCGAATCTCGACGTGTACGATGCCCGATGGTCACCCGACGGATCGACCCTGGTGTTCCAGGGACACGACCCCGGTAGCTCCGAGATCGGGCAGCTGTACCTCGTGGACGTCACCACAGGTAAGGTGACACCCGTCACCGACTTCCGGCCGTTCTCCCCCGCGTCCGGCTGGTGGTTCCTGTCGCCGAGCTTCAGCCCGGATGGCCGAACGATCCTGTTCCACCTCCCGAGGGGGTCGACACCTTCCGAGACGTGGGACCTGTGGACGGTCCCGGTCTCAGGCGGAGAGCCGACGCTCCTGCGGAGGGATGCGGCGTTCGGCGTGTACGCACCCGACGGCACGATCGCCTACCTCCACGCGCCGGAGGACTTCGCGGCCCGGAGCATCTGGCTGATGGACGAGGACGGGAGCGACCCCAGACGGCTCGTGGAGAGTATTCTAATCGGGCCGCCGCGATGGTCCCCGGACGGGACCCGTATCGCCTACGAAGAGTTCCACTTCGTCGGTGTCTTCGTGGTCGAGGTCGCGACCGGTCAGACAGCGAAGGTCGACGAAGGTAGCACGCCCGAGTGGTTCGACGACGACACGCTGATCGTCGACTGAAACCCAGCCCGAGATGCCGAGAAGCCCGGTCCCCTCGCGGGGCCGGGCTTCCCGTCTTCGCGTGATGGGACGAATATCACCACATGCGCCTCAGCGGGAAGGGTCGTTCGCGCATCCATGGGTCGATGCGAGCGGAGGGCGAGATCATTCGGTTCCCTACGGAAGACGTCGGAGGGCGGGCCCGCTTCGACGACTTCTTCCTGGAGGAACACGAACGGCTCTTCAAGGCGCTCTACTTCGTCACCGGGAACCGAGCCGACGCGGAGGAGCTGATGCAGGACGCGTTCCTGCGTCTGTGGGAGCGGTGGGATCAGATCGACACGATCGACGATCCCACCGGCTACCTCTTCCGCGTCGCGCTCAACGGATTCCGGATGCGCCGTCGCCGCGCGGCGACGGCGGTCCGGAAGATCGCCCCGGCTCCGGAGATCCGCGACGTGTTCCTGGAGGCGGAGATGCGCGCCGACGTGCGCGCGCTCCTGCTCGGGTGCACGCCTCGGCAGCGTGCCGCCCTCGTGCTCGTGGACCTGTTCGGGTATCCATCCGAACAGGCCGCGCGCATCCTGCGCGTGCGTCCCTCCACGGTTCGGGCCCTCGCCACACAGGGGCGTCGGGCCCTTCGAGCCACGGAAGGAGCGCAGGATGCCTGAAGTGCAGGAGGTGTTCCGCATGGCTACACAGAAGGTCCGGCCCGACCCGGACGCGCTCGAACGCCAGCACCGCCGCCAGCGTTCTGCGTCACGGACACGCAAGGTCGGCGCATTCGCCGTTGCGGCGTCGATCGCCGCAGTCGGTCTCATCACCTGGGCAACGCTCCGCGGCGGGGACCCCCAGATCCCTGCCGGATCCCCATCGCAGACAGCGACGGGTGGTGCGGTCACCCACTACTTCGTCGATGTCGACACCGGCGAACGAACGCCGGGGTCGACGACGGTCTCCGACCCACGTCTCCTTCGGGTCTCGCCTGATGGAACGATGTTCGCGTACAACACCTGCTGCACGAGCTTCGATCGCGTGTGGGTCGCGAATATCGACGGGACGAACGAGCGAGCGATCACACCGACGAACCTCAACGGATACGCGCCGAGCTGGTCGCCGGACGGGTCCTTCCTCGTCTTCCAGGGCCGGAACGCCGACACCTTGGAGGTCGGGCAGTTGTACCTGGCCGATGTCACGACCGGCGAGCTGACGACACTCACCGACCTCGCGCCCATCAGGTCCGGGTGGTGGATCGTCGCCACCGACGTGAGCCCCGACGGACGCTCCGTCCTGTTCCACCTCCCCCGAGGCAAGTTGGATGACCCAGAGTGGGATCTCTGGACCATCTCGATCACGGGAGGCGCCCCGACCCTTCTCCGCGAAGACGCGGGATTCGGTTCCTATGGACCCGACGGGATCGTCTTCCTCGATCACCCGAAGGACCTGGCGGCGCGGAGCATCTGGTTGATGGACGCCGACGGCAGCAACGCCAGGGTGCTCGTCGAGGGTGGTGGGACCTACGGGTGGCCCCAGATCTCGCCCGACGGCACGCGAGTCGCCTACGAGGAAGACGGGACCGCCTATGTCGTGGAGATCACGACCGGTCGGATCACCGAAGTCACAAACGGGGAAGCTCCGACCTGGCTCAACGACGGGACGCTGATCGTCGGCGACTGAAAACCCAGCCCGAGAAGCCGAGAAGCCCGGTCCCCTC
>CAZZND010000036.1:0-22430 GCA_964655465.1 uncultured Actinomycetes bacterium | reverse complement strand
GTCGCGCCACGCGCGCACGGCCGCGCGGCGGGCACGGCCCTCCGCGATGCGGCGGTCCGTGCCCGCCGCGGCCAGCTCGTCCAGGGTCGCCTGGTAGACCCCGAGGTCCTTGTCGATCTCTTCCCAGTTCATCGACATCGGCTCCTTACAGCGGCCCCGAGATGCCGCCGTCCTTACGGATCCGCCAGAAATGCACGGACAGGAATACGACGAGCACGAACGGTAGAGCGAGCACGTGAAGCACGTACCAGCGCAGCAGCGTGTCGGGGCTGACGACCGCGCCACCGAGCAGCAAGACGTTGAATTGTTTCGCGATGAACGGGGAGTACCCGCCGAGCGACGTGCCCACGGTGACCGCCCAGATCGCGAGCTGGTCCCACGGCAGCAGGTAGCCGGTGAACGAGAGCCCGAGCGTCAGGAACAGCAGCACCACGCCCACGACCCAGTTGAACTCGCGCGGCGGCTTGTAGGCGCCCGTGTAGAACACGCGGGCCATGTGCAGGGTCACCGAAAGGACCATGAGGTGGGCGCCCCACCGGTGGAGGTTGCGCATCAGGTCCCCGAAGAACACCGAGGTCCGGATGGCCTGCATGTCCGTGTACGCCTGCGCGCCGCCGATGTCGGCCATCGGCCGGTAGAAGAACATCAGGAAGATGCCGGTGAGCGTGAGCAGGATGAACAGGAAGAAGCTCAGGCCACCCAGACAGAAGGTGTAGGTCAGCTTCAGCCCGTGCCGCTTCACCTTGGTGGGGTGCAGGTGATACAGGACGTTGTTCATGGTCGCGAGCGCGCGGTCACGCGACGTGTCCTTGTACCCTCGGCGATAGATGGATCCCGGCCGGAAGATCGACTTCCAGACCTCGGTCTCGCGCAGTCGTTCGCCCACACGCCCGGGTGACGGCAGCTTCGTCTTCGCCACGCTTCCCCTTACCTCTCGTTGCCCGGGCCGGTCATCAGGCCTCTTCTGCCTGCGAGGCCGGGACCTCAGCCATCGCACGCTTGCCGCCCGCGCCCTCGGGCAGACGCGCATAGTACAGCGTGTCCGTCGGGCAACGGTCCACGCACACCGAGCAGCGCGTACACGCGGTGTCGTCGACCACGAAGATGGCGTTGGACGCCTCGACCTCGGTGCCGAACGACGCCTCGCCGGTACCCCGCACGATCTCGGGCGACATCATCCAGATGCAGTTCCACGGGCACACGTCTTCGCAGGCCCGGCACAAGATGCAGTTGTCGGGATCGAGCATCAGATGCTTCGGCGACTTGACCCCTTGCGCGAGCCATGCGACGTCGACGGCCTCGACCACGTAGTCGTCGTGGATGTCGACCTCGGTCTTGGTGAACGGCATGGCTCGTTCCTATCCTTGGTCCTACCGGTACCCGCCCGTGGGCCGGGACTCGCCGCCGCCGCCCCGGAGCTTCTTGCGCCAGTTCTGCATCGCGGCGCCGACCACCAGCACGACGACGAACGGCAGCGTCGCCAGACCCATCGCGATCGCGTCGCGGATCTGCAGGTAGGTCTCCTGGCTGAGGTGCGGGAAACCCTGCTCCGTGTCGAAGATCAGCATCTGCCCGCTGAGGAACCCCTCGAGATCGGTCGGGCCACCCCACCGCAGGATCTGCTCGGAGTAGTACATCCAGAACGACGGCACGACCGACATGGAGATCAGCAGGAAGAAGGTGAGGGCGAGTGAGAACAGCAGCGCGTTGGTCCAGGTCCATTCGAACTCGCGGACGAAGGTCTCGACGCGCTGCTTGAGGCCGCCGGCACGTGTGGTGATCGAGGACTTCGAAGCGACGTCGATCTGGCTCATCCGTCCGTTCCGGTCCCTCGGTCTCGTGGCCTTCTCGGCACCCTGTCGGTGGCGGCCGCATCATAGCAACCGTATCCCTTGGGCCGGGGCCGTCGGGGCGCTCGTGGATCGCTTCACGAGCGCCCCGACACTCTGGCATCTGGCAGACGGGCAGACAACTCTGCCGGTCATCGAGCGGCCGAGTCCGATGGTGCTGCCCTAGACTCGGCACCAGCGGCGTCCGCCGCGAGCCGATGATCGCCGACACCGTCACGTCCCTCTCGTCGTGGTGGGCCCCCGCCCTGGCGCTGGTGGCCGGGTTCGTCTCGTTCGCGAGTCCCTGCGTGCTGCCGCTCGTGCCCGGCTATCTGTCGTTCGTGACGGGCGAGTCGATCGTCGACGGGGTGCCCGCGGGCCGGCGCCGTCTCACCCCGATGCTGCTGTTCGTCGGCGGGTTCACGCTGGTGTTCACGCTGTTCGGCGCGTTCGCCTCGACGTTCGTCCAGATCTTCAAGGGGCGGCCCGGCCAGATCGTGGCCGGGCTGGTGGTCGTCGCGCTCGGGCTGCTGATGGTCGGCTACGCCCTCGGTCGCGGCTCGATCGTGCTGTACGCCGAGCGGCGGCCGCTGCTGGCGAAGGTCAAGCCCGGCGGCGTGGGAGCCTTCCCGCTGGGGATGGCGTTCGCCGCCGGGTGGACCCCGTGCATCGGGCCGGTGCTCGCCGCGATCTTGTTCATCGCCTCTCAGCAGAGCGCGGCGCGAGGGGCGTTCCTTCTGGCCTGCTACTCGCTCGGGCTCGGGATCCCGTTCGTTCTGCTGGGGCTGGGCGCCCAGTGGCTGACGGGATGGGCAGGCTGGGTGAAGCGCCACTACACCGCGATCGCGGTGGTGTCGGGCTCGGTGCTGGTCGTCGTCGGCATCCTGATCGCGACGGGCGAGTTCACCCGGCTCCTCGCGCCCCTGCTGCGCTTCGCCCCGGGGCTGTAGCGGCCCCGCGGTAGCATCGGGCTATCCCCATGGGCACCCCCCAGCGCAGCGCCGGCCGGCTCACGATCCGACAGACCGCGTCGTTCGCGTGGCGCACGCTCCGATCGATGCGGACGGCGCTGATCCTGCTGCTGCTGCTCGCGCTCGCGTCCTCGCTGGGATCGGTGATCCCCCAGATCCCCAACTCGCCTCAGAAGGTCGCTGCCTACATCGTCGAGCACGAGGCAGCGGGACGCTTCTACCTGCGCGCCGGTCTGTTCGACGTCTTCGGCTCGTGGTGGTTCGGGCTGATCCTGGTCCTGCTGTTCACGTCGCTCGTGGCCTGCCTGCTCCCGCGGTCGCGCGCACACCTGCGGGCCATCCGGCAGCGGCCGGTCCACGCCCGCGAGCTCGACGCGTTCCCCTTGTACCGGGAGGTCGACGTCGCCGCGCAGCCGTTCGAGGCGGCCGAGGCCGTTGGCCGGGTCCTGCGACGCCGCCGGTTCCGCGTCGCGACCGAGGGCACCGCGATCGCCGCCGAGAAGGGCGCGCTGCGCGAGGCCGGGAGCTTGATCTTCCACTGGGCGTTCCTGTTGCTGCTGGTCGGCGCCATCGCCGGCAAGGGCACCGGGTACAGCGGGCGAGCTACGATCGTCGAGCAGGAGAGCTGGACCGACGCCGCCCTCAACTACGACCCGCGCCAGCTGCGGATGGGCAGGTACTTCGACGGGGATTTCAGCGGTCTGGGGCTTCGCCTGTTGCGGTACGACGACGCGTATGACGAGAACGGGCTCCCCACCCGGTTCGTCTCCACGGTCGAGCTGCTCGGCCGTGACGGCGAGCCCGTCGGCGTGACCGACGTGTCCGTGAACGAGCCTGCGCGGTTCGAGGATCTGCGTATCCACCAGTACGGGTTCGGGTGGGCGCCGGTGGTCGTGGTCGACCGCGAGGGTCAGGCCTTGTTCGACGGATCGGTCGTGATGAGCCAGGAGACCGCGCCCGAGGGCCGGTCGCAGCTCGCCGAGAGCTGGCACGGGTTCGTGAAACTCGCCGGCGCCGGTCAGGACGGCGTCGATGCGGCGATCGAGCTCGAGCTTTGGCCCGACGGCCGTGCGTTCTTCAACGACGGGATGCCGATGTTCAGGGCGTTCGAGCCGTGGATGCGCTACCGGGTCTGGCAGGGCAGGCTGCTCGACCCTTCGCTCTCGAGGCTGGACACTCGTCTGATGGAGGTCACGAGCGAGGGCTACCTCGCCGAGGACTGGGTCGTGGACCCGCTCCGGGGTTGCGTCGTCGACGGTGGCGCGGACACGGGCGCGGCCTGCGAGGGTGAGGTGGCGCCGGTCGTGACGCTCGGGTTCCCCGAGCTCCGTCGGTATTCGGTGCTGCTCGTCAGCAAGGACGCGGGGGTACCGGTGGTCTTCGCGGCGGCTATCCTGATCGTGGCCGGTCTGCTGGCCGCGCTCTACACGTCGCGACGCAAGCTCTGGGTGCGGCTCGAGCCGCGAGGGGACGGCTCGCGACTGGTGATGGGAGGGTTCGCCCTGCAGCGCAAGACCCAGTTCGACGAGGAGTTCGCGAAGACCGTCGACGCGTGCGTCGCGGCGGCCGGTGGTGAGCTCGTGAGCGAGACGGCCGGCGTCCGATGAACGAAGCCGACCTGGCCCGCTGGTCGCGCGAACTGTTCTCGGTCGCCCTGTTCGCCTACATCGCTGCGATGGTGGCGTCGTTCGCCTACCTCGCCTTCCGCATGCGACCGCTGGCCACGGTTGCGACGGCGCTCGGCATCGCAGGGCTCGTCGCCAACCTGGCTTCCATCGCCACGCGGGCCGCGGCAGCCGGCCGCACGCCCTGGGGCAACATGTACGAGTACTCGTCGCTGATGGCCGTCGTCGTCGTCGGCGCGTACCTGTTCGCGGTCGAGCACCGGGCCAAGATCAAGACGCTGGGTGGCTTCGTCTACGCGTTCGTCGTGCTCACGCTCGCGATGGCGGTGTCCTTCTTCTACGTCGGTCCCTCGGACCTGGTGCCCGCGCTCAACTCGTACTGGCGTCAGATCCACGTGACGTCGATGATCGTGGCGACCTCGCTGCTCGGTATCGGATGCGTGTTCACCATCTTGTACCTGGTGGCCGACCGCGCGGAGCGGCGGCGCGTCGGCAGGCTGGCGTCGCAGGACCCGCCACCCATCCTGGGTGGCTCGGTGGATGCCGACGCGCCGCCGGACTTCGCGCCCGGCGCCGACGAGCCCGTCGTGGTCTCGGTCGACGTGCGGCGCGGCCGGTTGCCCTCCTCGGCCATCCTCGATCGTCTCGCGTACCGGTTCATCGCGTTCGGGTTCCCGATCTGGACCTTCGGCACCATCTGTGGCGCGATCTGGGCGCAGGAGGCCTGGGGGCGGTACTGGGGCTGGGACCCCAAGGAGGCCTGGTCCTTCATCACGTGGGTCATCTTCGCGGGGTACCTGCACGCGCGAGCGACGGCCGGATGGAAGGGCCGCAAGGCCGCCGCCGTGGCGCTCGTCGGGCTCGTCAGCCTGTTGATCACCTACTACGCGGTGAACCTGTGGATCGCAGGTCTGCACTCCTACGCCACGTGAGCGGCCGGTCGTCGGCCGCCGTGAGACCGGCCACCGCGAGACCGGGTGGTACATTCCGCCCGTCGTGCGCCCGTGCGCGTGCCCGTGGGTTGTCCCCGGCACGCCGGAAGGAAAGGTCGACGTGCGGAGGAAGGTGATCGGGGCCCTCGCCGTCGTGGCGTTCGCCGCGCTGCTGTCGGCCTGCACCGGTGGTGGTCCGCAGGACACGTTCGACCCCGCGGGGCAGCCTGCCCAGCAGCAGAAGGACCTCATCATCCCCATCTTCTGGATCGCGGCGGGCGTGTTCGTGCTCGTCGAAGGCGGCTTCCTGCTGATCGCCCTCAGGTTCCGCCACCGCAAGGGCGTGGAGCGCACGCCGGCCCAGACCCACGGCAACACGCGGCTCGAGATCGGCTGGACCATCGCCCCCGCCGTGGTCCTGGCGGTCGTGATGGTCCCCACGGTCGCGATGATCTGGGAGCTCGACGCGAAGCAGCCCGACGCGATGCAGGTGACGGTCAAGGGCTACCAGTGGTGGTGGGGCTTCGAGTACACGGACGAGGACATGCTGACCACGTTCGACGCGCCGATCATCGCCGCCGACGTGCTCGTGGTCCCGGTCGACACCGACGTCCAGCTGACCTTGACGACCGACGGCGGGGGCGCGCGTGACAACGCGGGGGTGCCGGACTTCGAGGTGAACCACTCGTTCTGGGCGCCTCGGCTGTTCGGCAAGCAGGACGCCGTGCCGGGGCAGGAAGGTCGCATCCTGTTCCGGGCCGACGAGACCGGCACGTTCTGGGGGCAGTGCGCCGAGTTCTGCGGCCTGATGCACGGGCGCATGAAGTTCCGGATCGTCGTGCTGGACGACGCTGCGTGGCAGGACTGGGTCGCGCGGCACAAGCAGCCGGCCGAGACTCCCGCCGACCCGCTCGCCGCCGAAGGGATGGATCTGTTCCTGAACGGGAAGTTCGAGACCGGTCAATGCATCCAGTGCCACGCCATCGGCGGCACGACCGCCCAGGGCGTGGCGGGCCCCAACCTCACCCACTTCGCCGACCCGACGCACGAGTGCTTCGCCGGGTGCGACTGGGAGACCTTCGACGAAGAGGCCCTGAAGGCGTGGCTCCGCGATCCAGGCGCGGTGAAGCAGGGCGCGAAGATGCCGGATTACGGGCTGACCGAAGACGAGATCGACGCCATCGTGGCGTACCTGTACAGCTTGGCCTAGGGGAAGGAACGGATGGCGAGCGTGAGCGTGCCGGCACCGCGGGGGATCCTGCGGCGACCCACGAAGACCACCGGCTTCTGGAGCTGGTTCACGACCGTGGACCACAAGAAGATCGGGATCATGTACGGCGTCTCGGCCTTCATCTTCTTCCTGGTCGGCGGGCTCGAGGCCCTGCTGATCCGTGCCCAGCTCGCGCAGCCGGACGGCACGCTGCTGAACGCTGACCAGTACAACCAGCTCTTCACGATGCACGGCGTCACGATGGTGTTCCTGTTCGTGATGCCGATGGCGGCGGCCTTCTTCAACTACATGATCCCGCTCATGATCGGGGCGCGAGACGTCGCGTTCCCGCGGCTGAACGCGTTCTCGTACTGGGCGTTCCTGCTGGGAGCGCTGTTCCTGTACTCGAGCTTCTTCCTCGGCGGGGCCCCCAACGGCGGATGGTTCGGCTACGCGCCGAACTCGACCACCGACCCGACGCCGGGCATGACCTTCTACGCGCTCGGTCTGCTCATCGCCGGCATCGCGTCGTCGGCGGGAGCGGTGAACCTGGCCGTCACCGTCATCAACATGCGCGCCCCAGGGATGTCGATGTTCCGGGTGCCGGTGTTCGTGTGGATGGGGCTGGTCGTCCAGCTGCTGCTCGCGTTCTCGCTCCCGATCATCACGGTCGCCCTGGTGCAGATGCTCGGGGACCGCCGGTTCGACACCGCCTTCTTCGACCCGACGCGCGGCGGCGAGCCCATCTTGTGGCAGCACCTGTTCTGGCTGTTCGGCCACCCGGAGGTCTACGTCTTGATCCTGCCGGCGTTCGGGATCATCAGCGAGATCTTGCCGGTGTTCAGCCGGAAACCCTTGTTCGGCTACCAGTTCGTGGTGTTCAGCGGGATCGCGATCGGGTTCATCGGGTTCGGGGTGTGGGCACACCACATGTTCGCCGCCGGTCTCGGCCCCGTCGCCAACACGGCCTTCGGGATCACGACGGCGATCATCGCGGTGCCCACCGGCATCAAGATCTTCAACTGGATGGCGACGATGTACGACGGCGATATCCGCTTCAAGTCACCGATGTTGTATGCGGTCGGGGCCGTGATGATGTTCGTGATCGGCGGATTGTCCGGCGTCACGCACGCGATCGTGCCCTCGGACTACCAGCAGACCGACACGTATTACATCGTGGCCCACTTCCACTACGTGATCTTCGGCGGCGGCGTGTTCGCGTTCTTCGGCGGGCTCGTCTACTGGTGGCCGAAGGTGTGGGGTCGCATGTACCCCGAGCGCCTGGCCAAGACCATCTTCTGGGTGATGATCGTCGGGTTCAACCTGACGTTCGGGCCGATGCACATCCTCGGCCTGCAGGGCATGATCCGGCGCGAGTACACCTATCCGGAGGGCCTCGAGCTGACGTTGTGGAACCAGGTCGCGTCGGTCGGAGCGTTCATCATCGGGCTCGCCGTGCTCGTCTTCGGGATCGGGGCCATCTGGTCGTTCCGCAAGGAGAAGGGCCTCGCCGACGAAGACCCCTGGGATGCACGCACCCTCGAATGGATGACCTCGTGCCCGCCCCCGGCGCATAACTTCGACCGGGTCCCCGAGATCCATTCGCTGGACGAGTTCTGGCACCGCAAGTACGCGGAGGACAAGGAGGGCAGGCCGGTTCCGGTGCCGGCCGGGGCCTCCGATCGCGACCCCGGCCACCGTGGCGGGCACGAGATCCACCTGCCGGGTCCTTCGTTCTGGCCCCTCGTCGCGGCGCTGGGGTTGCCGACCATCGGCTACGGGCTCATCTATGACTGGTGGCTGGTGGCGGCCGGCGCGATGGTGCTGCTCACCGGGCTGTTCGGATGGGCCCTCGAGCCCTCGCTGGCGGAGGAGGGCTGAGCATGGCCGACGTCGCCGTCGTGCACGCGGAGCACGAGACCTCCACCGGTCTGCCGAACATCAAGCTCGCGATGTGGCTGTTCCTGTCGTCGGAGTGCCTGTTGTTCGGCGCGCTCATCACGACGTACATCCTCTACCGCGGTCAGAGCCTGCAGGGACCGTATCCGCACGAGGTCTTCGACATCCCCTACACCTCGGTGTCGTCGTTCATCCTGCTGTCGAGCTCGCTCACGATGGTCCTTTCGCACGCCGCGGCCGAGGCCGGCGACACCATCCGGATGCGGCTGTGGCTGCTCGCGACCGCGTTCCTCGGGCTCTGCTTCGTCGGCGGGCAGGTGTACGAGTTCACGGTCTTCTACGAGGAGGGTCTGTCGATCTCGACCAACCTGTTCGGCACGACGTTCTACGTGCTGACCGGTTTCCACGGGATGCACGTCACCGTCGGGATCTTGATGCTGCTGGGGCTGGTGGGCTTCTCGGTCTCGGACCGGCTGCCCGCAGACCGGGCGTTCCCCGTCGAGATGGTGGGGTTGTACTGGCACTTCGTCGACATCGTGTGGATCGTGATCTTCACGCTCGTGTACCTGGTTCCGACCCCCGCCCCCGGGAGCGCCGCATGAGCGTCGAGCCTACGACCACACCGGCCCCGCCGGCGCGGACGTCCGGCCACGCGCCGGGCCATCGCGGCCCCACCGTCCGCGAGTACCTGCGCGTGGCCGCGATCCTCGGTTGCTTGACCGCGTTCGAGGTCTTTCTGAGCTACTCGGGGATCCCGTTCGGGATCTTGTTGTTCACTCTCATCGTCGCGGCGATCGTGAAGTTCACGATGGTGGTCGCCTACTTCATGCATCTGAAGTACGACGACTGGCGGTACTCTCGGTTCTTCCTGCTCGGGATCACGGGCGCGCTCACGCTATACCTGGTCGTGCTCACCCTGTCGAAGGTGTTCCTGGACTAGCCGTGATGCTGCCATCCTTGCACCCGCACCTCGATGTCTGGGTCGTCCTCGGCTCGGTCGTGGCCGTCTACCTGCTGTGGGTGCGCCGTCACGACGCGGCGGCGGCCGAGGCCACCCCGGCGCGGACGCGCCGGCTGTTCCTCGGGGGCATGGCCATCCTGTGGTTCGCGTCGGACTGGCCGATGCACGACATGGCCGAACGGCACCTGTACCTGGCGCACATGGTCCAGCACATGCTGTACACGCTGGTCGCCGCACCGCTGCTGGTCAGCGGGATCCCGGCGTGGATGTGGCGCGCGGTGCTGCGTCCACCGACGATCGCCACGGCGTGGCGGTTCGTGACCCGGCCGCTGGTCGCCCTGATCATCTTCAACGGCTTCCTGTTGTTCACCCACTGGCCGGCCGTCGTGACGGCGTCGGTAGGCTCGGAGCTCGTGCATCTCGTCGTCCATGTGCTGGTCGTGGGCACCGCGATGATCATGTGGTGGCCGATCGTGTCGCCTCTACCGGAGATGCCTCCGATCACGCCGCCCGGGCAGATGCTGTACCTGTTCCTGCAGTCGCTCGTGCCGACGATCCCGGCCTCGTTCCTGACGTTCGGCTCGCAGCCGCTGTACCCGGTGTACGCGACGTTCGCCCGGCTGTGGGGGATCGACGTGATGTCGGATCAGCTGATGGCCGGCCTGATCATGAAGCTCGCCGGTGGTTTCATCCTGTGGGGTGTGATCGCGGCCGTCTTCTTCAAGTGGGCGGCGCGTGAGGAGCGCGACGGCATGGATGCTCTGCGTTGGCGCGACGTCGACGCCGAGATCCGCGCGAAGATGAGCCGATGACGAGCGGACCCAAGCCTCGCGAGAGCCTGCTGCTCCCGATCGTGCTCCCGGTGGGGGCGCTCGCCGTCATCGGCCTCGTGCTGTTCCTGTTCTCGCGGGTCCTGCTCGACATCAGTCCCACGGCCGCGACCATCGTCGCGTTCGCGGTGGCCGCGGTGATCATGGGGGTGGCGGCGTACGTGGCGACCCGTGACAAGGTCTCGGGCGCGTCGGTGTGGTCCATGTCGGGCGCCGTCTTGGGGGCCGCGATGCTGATCGGTGGGGTCGGGATCCTCGTCGGCCAGCCCGGTGAGGAAGGCGAGGGCGAGCGGTTCCTCGCGGCCATCGTGGCGCCGCCCGACGCGGCTGGGGTCGGGTTCAACACGAACCTGCTGCAAGGACCGGCCGACGAGCCGTTCACCATCCGTATGACGAACCAGGACACGGTCATCCACAACATCGCGATCGCGCCGGCCGAAGGGGAGCCGGAGATCGTCGTCGGTCCCGACGTCATCGGCGGAGGCGAGGGCGACCTGGCCGTCGAGCCACTCGCCGAGGGCGAGTACGCCTTCCTGTGCACCTATCACCCGAACACGATGAAGGGCACGCTGTCGATCGCGCCCGGCGGGGGACCGGTCGTGGTGGCCAAGGACACCGCGTTCGACACCGACCTGATCGAGCTGCCGCCCGGCGTCCAGGCCGCGATCACGCTCGACAACCAGGACGCGGGTGTCGAGCACAACATCGCCATCTACGAGGACGACTCGGCGACCACGTCACTGTTCGTCGGGGAGCGGATCCTGGGTATCGACACCCAGACCTACGAAGGCATCGAGCCGCTCGCACCCGGCGAGTACTTCTTCCACTGCGACGTCCATCCGACCATGAACGGGACGGTCCGCGTGGGGGCCACCGAGGGTGAGCCGCCGCCCGGGGACGGCGGCGGTGAACCTCCGCCCGACGAGGGCGGGTAGCCGACCCGGGGTCAGCGCCCGGCCCGCCGGTAGCATGGCCGGGTGGGTCGTCTCTCCCTCGCGTTGCTCGCGCTCTCGTTGGTGGCTGCCGCGTGCACCGATCCCGCGTCGGCGACCGTCGCGCCGGTCGCGGTCGACGAGCCCCTCCCGCTGCTGGAGGGCGAGACGTTGGACGGGGGCCGGTTCTCCAGCGAGGACCTCGCGGGATCGCCCATGGTCGTCAACGCGTGGGCGAGCTGGTGCGTGGAGTGCGAGACCGAGACGCCGCAGCTGATCGCGCTCTCCCGCGAGTACGCCGACGAGGGCGTGCGGTTCGTCGGCATCAACCACGGGGACCAGCACGCGGCGGCCACCGCGTTCGCCGCGCGCTACGGGGTGCCCTACCCGAGCCTTGAGGATCCGGCCGGCCGCTACGCCGCGTCGTTCGGGTACCTCGGGCTGCCGGCGACCTTCGTCGTCGATGCCTCGGGCACGATCCGTTGGGCGATCTTCGGGCCGACCGACGCCGAGCAGCTCGCGCCGCTGATCGACGACGTGCTGGCCGGGGACGCGCCGTCGGAAGGCGCCGGCTAGACATCCCACGGTGGACCAGCATGCCCTACGGCCGCCGGTCGAGTCCCATTAGCTGGCCCGGACCAGGGCGTCGAGCGCGACGGCCCCGAACAGCGCGGCCAGGTACACGATCGAGTACTTGAAGAGCCCCCACGCGCGCGCGTCCGACGGGGTGCGCCACAACACGAGCGCGCGGAAGACGAACGCGCCGCCCGCGACGACGGCGACGCCGAGGTAGATCAAGCCCATCCCCGCCACCGGCACGAGCAGCAGCGTGGTCCCGAACAGGACCAGTGAGTACAGGAAGATGTGGCGGCGGGTCTCCTCCTCGCCGCGGACGACCGGCATCATCGGAACCCCGGCCGCGGCGTAGTCGTCGCTCACCTTCATCGCGAGGGCCCAGAAATGCGGCGGGGTCCACACGAAGATGACCGCGAACAAGATCCACGCGGGGAGCGCCAGAGTGCCCGTCACCGCCGCCCAGCCGACCAGCACCGGCACCGCCCCGGCCGCCCCGCCGATCACGATGTTCTGATCGGTCGAGCGCTTGAGCCACATCGTGTAGACGAAGACGTAGAAGGCGATGGCCGACAGCGCGAGCACGGCCGCGAGGACGTTGACCGTGAGCGCCAGGGATGCGAACGACGCCGCCCCGAGGACGAAGCCGAACCGGAGCGCGTGCTCGGGCTCGATCCGGTGACGCGGCAGCGGGCGTTGGCGTGTGCGCCGCATCAGCTGGTCGATGTCGCGGTCCAGGTACATGTTGATCGCGTTGGCGGCGCCGGCGGCGAGCGTGCCGCCGATCAGCGTGGCGAGCATCAGCCATGCCGACGGGAGTCCGCCGGCCGCGAGGATCATCGCCGGGATGGTCGTGATGAGCAGCAGCACGATGATCCGGGGTTTCGTCAGCGCCGCATAGGCCCCGATCGTGCTGCCGACGGACACGGCCTGGCTGCCCGCAGCCTCGTTCGTGGCCGCGCGCGCCGCGATGTCGGGGCCCTCGGCCACCGGCGGCAGATGCCGGGCGGCGACCGCGAGTCCGACCACCGTGGCCCACAGGAGGGCTGAGACTGCCACGTGAGCCGCCCGCGGCGCGACGGCCAGCTCGGTGACCACGTTGATCCCGCCGAGCACGATCTGCGCCACGACCAGCGTCACCGCGATCGACGAGAGCCGCACCAGGATCCGATCGCGCGGGCGCGCCGTGCGGGCTCGAACGGCGAGCCACCCGATCAGCGCTGCGACCACGAGCGCGAGCCCCCGGTGCAGGAGCATCTCGAACGCGCCCGCGACCGTGAGCGACGGCACCAGCCGCCCGCCCATCAGGGGCCAGTCGCGGAACGCCAGGCCGGCGCCTTCGGCCCGGACGTACGTGCCGACGAGCAGCAGCAGGTAGGTCGCGGCAGCGGTCCACGCCACCAGCCGCGCGTACCCGCGGTCGCCGGCCGGCGTGGCCGGCAGCGTCGTGAGCGCGGTGATGACCACCGTGTTCGCGAGCACGAGGAACGCGACCGCGAAATGGATGGTGACGACCGCGGGGTCCAGACCACTCAACACGACCCAACCGCCGAGCGCCCCCTGGACGGCGAACAGCGGGGCGAGCGAGACCGCGAGCCAGGCTGCAGCGCGAGGCATGGGCAGCTCGCCGCCGCGTCGCGTCCGGAGCAGTGCGACGAGGGCGACGAGCGCGAGCGCGACCGCGAGGAGCCCGGATGCGACGGCGAGCGCACGGTGCATGTACTCGATGAGCGTGTGCACCTCGAGGCGAGGGATCCACGAGCCGAAGCAGGTCGGCCAGTCGGGGCACCCGTCGCCCGAGCCGGTGGCGCGTACCAAGCCTCCCCACGCGATCAGGACGAGCGTCGTGACGGTGGTGGCGATCGCGAGGGTGCGGAAACGGCGGCGCATGGGCGTTCCGCCATGATAGAGGCGCGGCCCAAGCGCCAGCTTGGGATACTGCGGCCGTGGTGGCCCCGACCGGCATCGAGCGAAGCGCTGAGGTCCGCGCCGCCGTCGACCACGTGCTCGACACGGTGCTCACCGAGGAGCGCGCGCGGCTCGCGGCGCTGCACCCGGCTTCGGCGGCGCTCGTGGATGAGCTCCGCCGGCTCCACGAGGCCGGGGGCAGACGCGTGCGTCCGGTCTTCGTCGTGTGGGGATTCCGCGCCGGCGGCGGCGCGGCCGAGGGACCGGCCACCGAGGCGGTCGTCCGCGCCGCCGCCGCGGTCGAGCTGTTGCACCTGATGGCGTTGATCCACGACGACGTGATGGACGGGTCGACCGAGCGCCGGGGCGTGGCGGCGAGCCACGTGCACCTGGCCCGAGAGGGCTCGCCCGCGCTCGGCCGCTCGCTCGCGATCTTGACGGGCGACGTCGCGGCCGTCCTCGCGGACCGGCTCCTGCTCGAGAGCGGGTTCGGGCACGAGCGGCTGGTCGCCGCCCTGGCCCCGTACCACGAGATGCGCCTGGCGATGGCCGCGGGGCAGTACCTCGACGTCACCGCGACCCGGGCCGACCCCGAGGTGGTGGCGACCCTGAAGGGAGGGTCGTACTCGGTCGAGGGGCCGCTCGTCGTGGGAGCCACGCTGGCGGGCGCGTCGCCGGAGGTCCTTCGCGCGCTTCGCGCCTACGCCGAGCCGCTCGGTATCGCGTTCCAGACGCGCGACGACCTGCGCGACGGCGACGTCACATCCGCCGGCCGCTCCCGCGTGGGCACGCTCGTGGTCGCCGCGGTCGGGGCCCTCCGCGGCGCCCCGCTCCCTGCCGCGGCCGCGTCGGCGCTCGAGGATCTCGCACGGACGGTGGCGGGACCGTGACCGACGACCTGGGGGTCCTGCGTCGCGCCTACCGCGATATCTCGGCGTGCCGGATCGCCACGGTCCGCCCCGACGGCGGTCCTTATACGGCGTCGCGCTGGTTCGTGTGGCTCGAGGACGCCGTGTGGGTCGCGACCCGGATCGGCGACACGACCTGGGAGCTCGCTATCCGTGAGCCGCGTGTCGCTGTCCTGATCGACCACGGGCGGGACTGGGTCGACCTGGCCGGTGTCCGGATCGAGGGCGTCGCCGAGGCGCTGCCGGCCGAGCATCCGGATCTTCGCGAGCCTATGTCCGCCTGGCAGGAGAAGTACCGGAGCCTGCTGTCAGGGGAGGGGTTCGAGCGCATGACGCAGGCTGTTCCCGCGATCGGATTCCTTCGCGTGGCGCCTTCGTGGGTCGATGCATGGGATCACCGGACCGGGCCCTGAGGGAGCGGGTCGCGCGATGCGAGGGGTCCCCGTAGACTCCGTCGCGGACGGTCGCTCAGGGACTGGTAGCCTCGGGCTTGTGAAAGTTTTCACAAGCGGATCCACACGGGCTTGCCGGGGTTGAGGGGAGCCGGCCCGTCCGAGGGGGACGACGATGAGTACGGAACCGACGCGCGACACCGACGTGCTGGTGGTTGGTGGAGGCCCTGGGGGGGCCGCGGCCGCCTACCATCTCGCGCGGCACGGGATCGACGTCACGGTCATCGATCGCGCCACGTTCCCTCGCGAGAAGGTCTGCGGCGACGCCCTCACCCCCCGGGCGGTCCGCTCGATCCAAGGCATGGGCGTCGACACCGACGATCCGGGGTTCGAGAAGGTCCTCGGCCTTCGGGTGTATTCGCGGGCCACGACGATCGAGCTGCCGTGGCCTGAGCTCGAGACCTTCCCTGATTTCGGTCTGGTCATGCCCCGCGAGGGCTTCGACGACCTGCTGATGCAGCTGGCGGTCAAGGCCGGCGCGCGGTTCCTCGATGCGACCGACGCCGTGGAGCCGATCGTCGAGGACGGGTGGATCCGTGGTGCGCGAACGCGCCCCGCGGGCGAGCGTGACGCGGAACCCATGGCGCTGCGCGCTCGGTTCACGATCGCGGCCGACGGCGCCGCGAGCCGCTTCGCGAAGCCCGTCGGCGTGCGGCGGGTCGACTCGCGCCCCCTCGGCATCGCGGCGCGACGCTATTACCGGGTGCCTTACCACCCGGGCCCGTGGTTCGAGTCCTGGCTCGACCTGTGGGACGGCGATCTGCTGCTTCCTGGGTACGGCTGGCTGTTCCCGATGGCCGGCGGCCGGATCAACCTGGGCGCGGGTCTGCTGAACACCTTCGCGCATTTCGAGGACATCTCGGCGCAGCAGCTGTTCGGGGCCTTCGCGCGGATGCTTCCCGAGGAGTGGGGGATCGGCGAGGACACGGCCGAGGGCAGGGTCCTGTCGGGCCCGCTCCCGATGAGCTTGAACCGCTCGCCCCAGGCCCTGCCGGGGCTGCTGCTGATCGGCGATGCGGCGGGCGCGGTCAACCCGTTCAACGGCGAGGGCATCGCCTACGCGATGGAGACGGGCGAGATCGCGGCCGGTCTGATCCACGAGGCCCTCGTGATGGGTCGCCCGGGCTTGACGATGCGCTACCCGCAGGTGCTGCGTGATACCTACGGCAAGTACTTCTTCGTCGGGCGGCAGTTCGCCCGCATGATCGGCAAGCCCTCGGTGATGGGCGCGGCAACGAGATACCTGCTGCCGAACGAGCGCGCGATGTCGTTCGCGCTGCGGGTCATGGGCAACCTCACCGACGGCCCCGAAGGCGACCTGCAGGACAAGCTGTTCGCGGTGCTCCAGAAGGTGGGCCGCGCCTCGTGAGCGGGGGAGGGGACCGGCGGTGCTGACCGACTACCTGCCGATCGTCGTCATGGGGGTGCTCGCGGTGCTGTTCGGGGTGTTCTCGCTCCTGGGCTCCGCGCTGCTTCGTCCGCGCAAGCCCAACCCCGTCAAGCTCTCGGCCTACGAGTGCGGCAACGATCCGGTGAGGCTGCCCCGCGGCGAGCGGTTCAGCGTGAAGTTCTACGTCGTCGCGATGCTGTTCATCATCTTCGACATCGAGACGATCTTCCTCTACCCGTGGGCGGTCACGTTCCGCCAGCTCGGGTTGTTCGGCTTGGTCGAGATGGTGATCTTCGTGGCGCTCGTCTTCGTCGCCTACGTCTATATCTGGCGCAAGGGTGGATTCGACTGGACGGGCGATCCGACCCCCAACGAGCCGCCGCGCGTGCAGGAGCGTGAGCGCGAGCTCGAGGAGGCGCACCGTGCCGGTTGAGCGGATCGCGGGCGTGCACCTCGGCAGGACCCCTGAAGAGATCGAGGAGGAGGTCGAGCGCGGGGTCCTCACGACCACGCTGGACCGCGCGGTCGGATGGGCGCGGAAACAGTCCATGTGGCCTGCCACCTTCGGGCTCGCGTGCTGCGCCATCGAGATGATGGCGGCCGGCGCCGGCCGGTACGACCTTTCGCGCTGGGGCATGGAGCTGTTCCGGGCGTCGCCGCGGCAGGCCGACCTGATGATCGTGGCCGGCCGGGTCTCGCAGAAGATGGCTCCGGTGCTCCGCCGGATCTACGACCAGATGGCCGAGCCGAAGTGGGTCATCTCGATGGGCGTGTGCGCCTCGGCCGGCGGGATGTTCACGAACTACGCCATCGTGCAGGGCGTCGACACGATCGTCCCCGTGGACGTCTACGTGCCGGGCTGCCCGCCGAAACCCGAGATGCTGATGCACGGCATCTTGACGCTGCAGAAGAAGGTGCGCACCGAGGAGCCGTTCCGTTGATCGCGGACGACCTGGCGGCGGCCGTCGGCGACCGTCTGCCCGACGTCTACGTGGCGCGCGGTGAGGCCACCGCGATCGTCGCCCGTGAGGACCTGCTCGACACGCTCTCGTGGCTCCGCGACCTCGACGCCGTCCGCTTGGACTTCCTGTCCAGCGTGACCGTGAGCGACTGGCCGGACGCCGATCCACGGTTCTGGGTCGGCTACGACCTGCGGTCGATGCCCGAGCGTCATCGGTTCCGCGTGAAGGTCGGGCTCCCGGGGACCGATCCGCACATCCCGAGCGTCACGGGGCTGTTCCCGACGGCGAACTGGCACGAACGCGAGCAGTACGACTTCTTCGGGGTGATCTTCGACGCGCACCCGAACCTCACGCGGATGATGCTGCCCGAGGACTGGGACGGGCATCCGCTGCGCAAGGACGAGGAGCTCGGCGGCGTGGACACCTGGTTCACGGGCGTGAGGGTTCCCCCGGTCGACCGCAGGGGGATGGCGTGAGCGACCTCGACGCCGCTCGCGACGGCCTGGGCACGCTCCGCGACCCGTCTACGGGGGAGCTCCGCCAGGAGACCATGATCATCAACATGGGCCCCCAGCACCCCTCGACCCACGGGGTGCTCCGGCTGCTCCTCGAGCTCGACGGCGAGACCGTCGTGTCGTGCGAGCCGATCATCGGCTACCTGCACACCGGCATCGAGAAGAACACCGAGTACCGCAGCTGGGTCCAGGGCATCACCTACGTCACACGCGCCGACTATCTCTCGCCGTTCTTCAACGAGCTGGGGTACTGCCTCGGGGTCGAGCGTCTCCTGGGGATCGAGGCGCCCGAGCGCGCGCGGATCATCCGCGTGCTCGTGTGCGAGCTGAACCGGATCTCGTCGCACCTGGTGTGGCTCGCCACGGGCGGGCTCGAGCTCGGCGCGGTCTCGGTGATGCTCTACGGCATGCGCGAGCGCGAGGTCATCCTCGACATCTTCGAGGCGGTGACCGGTCTTCGGATGAATCACGCGTACATCCGCATCGGGGGCGTCGTCATGGACCTGCCCGAGGACGGACCGCAGAAGATCCGCAGCTTCCTCGACGTCATGCCTCGGCGGATCGACGAGTACGAGACCCTGCTGAACGACAACCCCATCTGGCGCGAGCGAAACGTCGGTATCGGGGTGTTGAGCGCCGAGCAGTGCCTGTCCCTCGGGGTCACCGGCCCCGTGCTCCGGGCCTCCGGCGTCGACGCCGATCTTCGCAAGGACATGCCCTACGCGGACTACGAGACCTATGACTTCGACGTGCCGGTGCGCACCGAGGGCGATGCCTATGCGCGCTATCGGGTGCGGATGGACGAGATGCGCGAGTCCCTCAAGATCGTGCGCCAGGCGCTCGAGCGTCTGGAGGACACCCCCGGGCCGGTGATGATCGAGGACCCGAAGGTTGGCTGGCAGGCCAAGCTCTCCGTGGGCCCCGACGGCATCGGCAACGACCCCGAATACCTGCGGGTGATCATGGAGGAGTCGATGGAGGCGCTGATCCATCACTTCAAGATGGTCACGCAGGGTGTGCGGGTGCCGGCGGGCGAGGTCTTCAGCGCCGTGGAATCGCCGCGGGGCGAGCTCGGGTTCACGATCATCTCCAACGGCGAGCACCGTCCCTACCGCGTGCACATCCGCGACCCCTCGTTCGTGAACCTCCAGTCGCTGCCCACGATGATCGAGGGCTACCTGGTTGCCGATTCGATCGCCTCGAACGCGTCGCTCGATCCGGTGATGGGCGGGGTGGACCGTTGATGGTCGTCTTCTCCGGGACCACGCTCGAGGAGGCGCGGTCGATCGTGGCTCGCTACCCGAAGGGGCACGAGCGCTCCGC
The DNA here is from genome assembly GCA_964655465.1 of uncultured Actinomycetes bacterium. GTDB lineage: Bacteria > Actinomycetota > UBA4738 > UBA4738 > HRBIN12 > AC-51. Next base: position 3,210 of record CAZZND010000036.1, on the reverse strand, counting down.
GATCATGCCGCTTCTGTACCTCGGTCAGTCGGTCGACGGCATGGTGTCGCGCGAGGTGCTCCGCGAGACCGGTGTGCTGCTCGGCATCACGACCGCAGAGGTCGAGGCGGTCGCCTCGTTCTACTCGATGTACCGCCTTCGCCCGACCGGGACCCACGTCGTGAACGTGTGCACCAACCTGGCGTGCAAGCTACGCGGCGCCGAAGCGGTGTACGAGGCGGCCCACCAGGCCGCCGGGATGACCCACGGCCGAGAGATCAGTGATGACGGGCTCGTGTCCCTGCACGAGGAGGAGTGCCTCGGCGTGTGCGACGTCGCGCCGGCCGTCCAGATCAACTTCGCCAACCACGACGAGGTGGACCCCGATCGGATGCGGGGGCTGATCGGTGCCCTGCGGGCCGGCGAAATGCCCGAGCCCGCGCGCGGACGTTCGTTCCCGAGCTTCCGTGCGGCCTGCCGGACGCTGGCCGGGCTCGAGGAGGTGCCGGCCTCGTGAGCACCTCTATCCGGCGGCTCTCCCGCCACTGGGACGACCCCTCGGTCGTCGGCGTGGATGGATACGTCGCCGCCGGCGGGTACGAGGGGCTGCGCACCGCCCTCGCGATGGCGCCGGCCGACATCATCGAGCTGGTGAAGGCGAGCGGTCTGCGTGGCCGCGGCGGCGCTGGGTTCCCCACGGGCATGAAGTGGGGTTTCGTGCCGACGGACACCGGCAAGCCGACCTACGTCGTCGTGAACTTCGACGAGTCCGAGCCTGGGACCTGCAACAACCGTGAGCTCGCCGAGCGCGATCCCCACCGTCTGCTCGAAGGCACCGCGATCGCCGCGCTCGCCATCGGCTGCGAGACCGCGTTCATCTACATCCGCGGCGAGTACCTGTGGCAGAGCGTCGTCGTGGAGCGCGCCATCGCCGAGGCCTCCGCGAGGGGGTATCTCGGCGCCGACGTGATGGGCTCCGGCAGGAAGGTCGACGTGGTCCTGCACCGCGGGGCGGGTGCGTACATCTGCGGCGAGGAGACGGCGCTGCTGAACTCGCTCGAAGGGCTCCGGGGCCAACCGCGGCTGCGGCCGCCGTTCCCCGCGGTCGAGGGTCTGTACGCCTCGCCGACGGCGATCAACAACGTCGAGACCCTGATGAACGTGCCCGACATCGTGACGAACGGTGCCGAGTGGTTCCGCGAGCTGGGCACCGAGAAGTCGCCGGGGACCAAGATGGTCACCGTCAGCGGCAAGGTCGAGCGGCCCGGCAACTACGAGATCGCGCTCGGCACGCCGTTCCGCGCCGTGCTCGAAGATCTGGCGGGCGGCATGCTCGGCGGCCGGGCGCTGAAGGCGTGGACGCCGGGCGGGTCCTCGACCCCGATGCTGACCGCCGAGCATATCGACGTGGCGATCGATCACGAGTCGCTCGCCGCGGCGGGCTCCATGCTCGGCACCGCGGCGATCATGGTCATGGACGAGACCGACTGCGTCGTCGACTGCGCGGGCCGGATGGTGCGGTTCTATGCGCACGAGTCGTGCGGCAAGTGCACGCCGTGCCGCGAGGGCAGCTGGTGGGCGACGCGCGTGCTCGGGCGGCTGGAAGAGGGCCATGGCCGGCCCGAGGATCTGCCGCTCATGACCGAGATGGGCACGAACATCCTGTTCAAGGCCTTCTGCGCGCTCGCCGACGGCACGGCCTCGGTCATCAACTCGAGCCTGCAGCACTTCATGGACGAATACGAGGCCCACGTGCGCCTCGGGCGCTGCCCGCTCGACGTCGAGCACGCCGTGGGGGTGAGCGCGTGAGTCCGGCGGAGCCCATCACCCTCACGATCGACGGCAAGGGGGTCACCGTCCCGAAGGGCACGTTGATCATCCGGGCCGCCGAGCAGGTCGGCGTCGAGATCCCGCGCTTCTGCGATCACCCGTACCTCGCGCCCGCCGGCGCGTGCCGCCAGTGCTACGTCCAGATCGAGGGCCAGCCCAAGCTCGCGACGTCGTGCACCGTGCAGGTCGCGCCCGGGATGGTGGTGTCGACCCAGAACACTCACGAGGGCGTGGCCGCGGCGCAGCGCGCCAACATCGAGTTCCTGCTGCTGAACCACCCGCTCGACTGCCCGATCTGTGACCGGGGCGGCGAGTGCCCGCTGCAGGACCAGGCCCTCGCCTACGGTCCCGGTGGGTCCCGCTTCACCGAGGCCAAGCGCGTCTTCCCCAAGCCCGTGCCGATGTCGCCGCTCATCAACCTGGACCGCGAACGCTGCGTCCTCTGCGCCCGGTGCACCCGGTTCTGCGACGAGATCAGCGGCGACCGGTTCCTGGAGCTGTTCGCCCGCGGAGCGGGCGAACGGGTCGGGGTAGCGGCCGGCGAGGACTTCCGGTCGCCGTTCAGCGGGAACACCGTGCAGATCTGCCCCGTCGGGGCGCTCACCGCGACCCCGTATCGCTTCGTCGCACGGCCGTTCGACCTGACGAGCGGCGACAGCGTGTGCACCCACTGCAGCGTCGGGTGCAACGTCCGGGTGGACGTGCGCCGGGGCGAGGTCGTCCGCGTGCTCGCCCGCGACAACGGCGAGGTCAACGACGCCTGGATCTGCGACAAGGGGCGGTTCGCGTTCCGTGCGGTGGACGCGCAGGACCGGATCGGGACGCCGCTGCTTCGCGACCACGGGCTCGAGCCGGTCTCGTTCGGTGAAGCGCTGACCCAGATCGCGGACGAGGTCCGCGGCAAACGGGTCGCGTTCTACGCGGGCGGGCGCCTCATGGACGAGGACGCCTACGCGCTGTCCAAGCTCGCGCGCACGGTCGCGGGCACGAACGACCTCGATCACCGGCGCGGGCTCGACGGGGGGACCGCCGAGATCGTGGCGGCCGCCGAGCCGATGGCCGTGACGGCCAAGGACCTCGAGTCGGCATCGCTGATCGTCGTGCTCGGGCTCGACGCCGAGCAGGAGACGCCGGTGCTGCATCTGCGGCTGCGCAAGGCCGCGGCCCGAGGCGCCAACATCGTGGTCGTGCACCCGCGCCGCACGCGGCTGCACGACGTGGCCGAGCACGTGCTCGTGTCGCCGGCCGCGCTGCGGCGCGCGCTCCGGAGCGCCGCCGCCGGCCAGGGCGCGGGCGAGCCGATGATCGAGTTCGTGCTCGGCGCGCTCGTCGCCGCGGGCGAGCGCGCCGTCGTTATCGCGGGCGAGCAGCTGGGGCCGGGCGCCGGGGACGCGTGCGTGA
>CAZZND010000035.1:0-23231 GCA_964655465.1 uncultured Actinomycetes bacterium | reverse complement strand
GCGGCCAGCCATACGTCGACGCCGACGTTCGCGAGACGGTCGGCGTCGGTGTTGTGCTCACGAGGAACGTGCTCGAACGTGACTCGCTCGAACCCCCGGGCCAGCTCGCGTACCCGGGCGTGCAGCGGCTGCAGGTGCGGGGTCTTCACGCGGTAGCGCCCGGTCAGCTGGTTGACCAGGAGCTGGGAGTCCGAGCGCAGCAACACCTCGCGCGCGCCCAGCTCCTTCGCTCGCTCCAGGCCCATGATCGCGGCCGTGTACTCGGCCACGTTGTTCGTCGTCTCGCCGAGCCCCTCGGCGACCTCGGCGACGACTTCGCCGTCGGGGGTCGTGAGGTAAGCGCCGGCCCCCGCCGGCCCTGGGTTCCCGCGAGCCGCGCCGTCGCAATGGATGACGAGACGGTCGTAGCGTCCGCTCACAGCACCAAGATCCGTCGACAATGCTCGCACCGACGGATCCCGTCTGCGTGCTTCACCCGATCGAGCTCGACCGCGGACAGCGCCTCATGACACCCCTGACAGATCCCGTCGACCAGGGCGGCCGCCCCGATGCCTCGCTTCGCCGCCCGGAGCTCCTCGTACAGCTCGAGCACCTCGGGATCGATCCCCGGCAGAAGCCGCTCGCGCTCGCCGGCACGGATGCCGAGGTCCGTTCTCACCTGCCGGAGCTCGGCCTCGGCCTCCGCCCCCACGTGGCCCGTCTGCTCGCGGAGACGTTCTACCCCGGCCTCGGACTCCGCGGCACGCTTCTCGAGGACTTCACGCTGCTCCATGAGGACCAGCAGCTCGTCCTCGCGTCCGGTCTGGCGGCGCGAAAGGTTCTCGACCTCCCGGCCGATCGCGTCGAGCTCGCGAGCGTTCGCCACGGACCCGTCGCTCATGCGAGCACGCTCCGCCGCCGACTTCTGGGTCAACGAGTCGATCTCGTGTTCGAACTTGGAGGCGTCGCGGTTCAGCGCGTCGATCTGCAGCCGTAGCTCGCCCAGAGCGCGCTCCTCGGCATCGGCGGCCTCGCGCGCGGTCGCCAGCTCCCGGCCTTCCTCGAGCTCCCGGCGCCGTGTCTGCAACCGATCGATCGCAAGGTCGATGGTCTGCAGGTCGAGGAGCGCGTGGGTCGCCGCCATGGGCGGCCCAGCCTAGCCGATGCCGGTTGCGCTCATCCCGCGGGAGGAGGCGGGACCGCCGCCGCGCCGCCGGCACCCTGGTACCGCGACGACCCGAACGCCAAGATCATGAGGAAGATCCAGCCGAGGAAGATCAGCCCGAGGGTGAACCCTGCCCCATGTCCGAAGTTGAGCGACAGCGAGTGCAGCACGAGGATGAGGACGACGAAGTTCACGATCGGGATCAGGAACAGCAAGATCCACCACCCCGGTTTGCCCGCGATCTCGATCAACACGATGACGTTGTAGATCGGCACGAACGCGGCCCACGTCGGGCGTCCCGCCTTCTGGAAGATCCCGAAATACGGGATGACGGAAAGCAGGTAGAAGATGACGAACCACAGGAACATCGTGCTCGCCGAGAACGAACCGGTGGTCGTGATGTCTTGCCCCAGCATGACTCAGCCTCCCGATCGGATGACCGGGCGAGCGTGTCACCGCTCGAGGACCTGCGCAAGCACCCGACGGAACCGCTCGTCAGCTCAGGCCTGCGACGAGCACCGGATCTTCGAACGCGCTGCTCGTCTGCTCTCCGAGCAGCGCGACGGCCGCGACGATCACGAGTGCGATCAGCGCCACCATCAAGGCGTACTCGACCGCCGTCGCGCCGTCCTCACGTTCGACCACGTCCCCGAGCCAACGATGCGAACGCACGTACCAGTTCGTCACCCTTCAACACCCCCTCCGGTGTGCCTCCGGTCGAGGGGGGCCGCCGTCTCGAAGGACGGGCGGCCCCACCGCGCCGTCTTACCCTAAGACATCGGCTCGCGGACGCACCATCCTTGAGGCCGATAGGCTGGCCAGATGCACCAGGAGGCACGCGACCGCGTCGCGCTCATCACCGGCGCGGGCTCGCCCGACGGGATCGGGTTCGCGACCGCGAGCGTGCTCGGTCGCGAAGGGGCTTCCCTCGCCATCGTGTCGACGACGGCGCGGATCCACGAGCGGGCGGCCGAGCTCTCGGCCTTGGACCACGTGGCCGCCGGGTTCGTCGCCGACCTCACGGACCGCGGGCAGGTGCGTACCGTGGTCGACGCCGTCGTCGAGTCCTTCGGTCGCATCGACATCGTCGTGAACAACGCCGGCATGGTGAACGTGTCGATGCAGGGTGACGCCCCGCCCTCGGAGTTCGTGGCGATCTCCGACGCGGACTGGGACCTCGACATCGCCCTCAACCTGACCACGGCCTACAACGTGACCCGCGCCACGATCGGCGGGATGGTGGCACAGGACTGGGGCCGGGTCGTCATGGTCTCATCGGTGACCGGACCCCTCGTGACCAACCCGGCTTCAGCGGGCTACGGCGCGGCGAAGGCGGGCGTGGACGGGCTGATGCGCGGCGTCGCGATCGACGTCGGACGCGCCGGCGTCACCGTCAACTCGGTGGCACCCGGGTGGATCGCGAGCGGCTCGCAGCTCGCCGAGGAATCGGCCGCCGGCCGACACACTCCCCTGGGACGCAGCGGGACGCCGCAGGAGGTGGCCGAGGTCATCGCGTTCCTCGCCAGCGACCGAGCGAGCTACGTCACGGGGACCGTGGTCGTCGTGGACGGCGGCAACACGATCCAGGAGACGAAGGCCTCGTAGCGACCGTGTCCCGTCCGCGCGTGCGAAGGCTCTGGCTGCCCGTCCTCGCCGTGGTGATGGCGGTCATCTGCATCCGCCTGGGGTTCTGGCAGCTCGATCGGCTCGAGGGGAGGCGTGAGAGGAACGCTGCGATCGCGGCGGGCCTCACGGCACCACCCGTCGACGTCCAGGAGCTGCTCGAGACGGGGTCGCCCGATGCCGTCGCCTACCGGCCCGTCACGACCGGGGGCGTGTACGACCCCTCGGGCGAGCTCGTTCTGTACGGTCGTCCGCTCGACGGACGACCCGGCGATCACGTGCTCACCCCGTTGGTGCTGGACGACGGGACGCGCGTCCTGGTGGACCGAGGTTGGATCCCCTTCGTGTCCGACCGCGAGCTCCCGCTCGGCGATGAGGCAGCGGCCCCGGCTGGCCGGGTCGAGGTCACCGGCGTCGTACTCGCCTCCGAGGACGACGACGCGTTCGGCGATCAGGACCCGGCAACCGCGACGATCGTGCGCACGGTGAATCTCGGTCAGATCGCTGACGCGACCGGCTCAGGTCTCGCGCCCGTCTACCTCGTGCTCCAGACCCAGCAGCCGGCGCAGCCGCTCCCGGTCCCGGCGCCGATCGAGGACCTCGTCGAGGGTCCCCACCTGTCCTACGCGATCCAGTGGTTCGCGTTCGCGGCGGTCGCGCTCGTAGGCGCGTTCGCCATCGAGCGGCGCCGGTCGAAGACCCGGACCTCAACCGCCGGTTGACCAGGCGACCCACGTGCCCTCGCCCACCGCGAACGGCCGGGCACCGCGCTCAACCGGTTGGACGAAGATCGCCGTCCCGTCGGCGGTTTCGGCCGGATAGGCGATGGCGCTCGAGTCGGGTGCCCAGATGGACGCGCTCTGGGCGAACTGCGTGAAGAAGTTCATCTCGTCCTGAAGGACCATCGATCCGACGAACGGCTCGGTCGTGAAGCTGGATCCCCCGGTCCACACGCGCCACCGGAACGACACCCCCACCTCGCCGTAGACCGGCTCCAAGATCGCGAGCCGGCGCCCGTCGGGGCTCCAGGACCATCCGATCGCGGGGTCATCGCTCGCGACCACCGACACCGGGTCGGCCAGGTCGATGATGCGTACGCCCAGATCGGTCGCGCCGTCGGGTAGCGACAGGCCGTAGAGGATCAGTTCGTCTACCCCGCGAGCGGCGTACGCCAGCCGGCGCCCGTCGGGTGACAGGACGATGAACCCTTGACCGTCGATCTCGGCGAGCGGCGTCACGCGCTCGCTCCTCACATCCCGGGCGACGATCTGGCCGATCCCGCTCACCCCATGCGCACGGACGTACACGATGGTCTCGCCGTCGGGGGACCACACCGGCGCCTGGAACAACCCCGTGCGGTCGAGCGCTCGAGGACGAGTGCCGTCGATCCTCACCTCGAACAGATCATCGAGGCCGAGGTGAACCACGAGGCGATCACCGTCGGGGGCCCACGAGAAGTAGAGCGGGGCGCCCCTGCTGAGCGGGGTGGCGGCCGTCTCGCCCCGGCGCTCGACGAACCCCATCGTGAACGGTGGCGCCCCACCGAGGAACGCCACCCGTGAGGAGGTTGGATCCCACGCCAGATAGAAGGGCACCACCGGAAGGGGCGTCTCGCGGCGGTCTTCGCCGCTCGCATCAGCGACCACCAGGCCTGAGCGGGGAACCCCGGTGGAGCCGTCGACCTGCGCCCAGGCGACGTGGTCGCCATCGGGTGACCAGACCGCCTGGTGCACCTGGATCGGCTGAACGGACGGGTCGACCAGCACACGGCGCTCGGTGCCGTCGGGCGCCGTGGTCACGAGACCACCTTCCGGCGTGCGGATCAGGAGCGTGCCGGGCCGCTCGCCCGCGTCGTCGGGGACCGGGTCGATCGCCACCGGGCTCGGAGTGACGATGCTCGGCGCGGGGGTCTGCGACGACGAGATCCCCGACCCTGCGGTGCAAGCGGCGAGCAGCAGGAACGCCGCCGTGCGGGCGAGCAGGCGCGGGCGACCCATGCGTCGATCGTACGCGCACCCGAGCGTTCTCGGGACGGGCGCGGTCATCCCGCGCGATGCACGACCTCGCCGTCCACCACGGTGGCGACGACGTGGGTGTCCAAGATCTCTCGGGGCTCCCCCACGGCGTGCACGTCGCGAGAGAGCACCGCGACGTCGGCCGCGGCGCCCGGGCGAAGGACGCCACGATGGCCCTCGGCCCCGATGGCGTACGCGCTCCCGGTCGTGGACGCGGCGATGGCTGTGTCCAGATCGACCGACTCTTCGAGGTTCCAGGCCCCGCTCCCGTCCGGCGCGGCCCTCGTGATGGCCGTGTAGAGCCAGTACATCGGGTCCATCTCGGCGACGTTCCAGTGGCTCGAGAACGCGAGCACTCCTCCGGCGGCCGCGATGGACCGGAACGGCCATGCATAGCGCTCGCGTGCGGGCCCCACGTTCTCACGCCACTCGGCCACGATGTCGGGCGCGCAGTGACGGGGCTGCATGCACGCGACGACGCCGAGCTCGCCGAAGCGGGCTATGTCGTCGGGGTGCACGCACTCGACGTGCACGATCTGATGCCGGGCGTCGCGCGGGCCGTCCACCTCGCGCGCCCGCGCGACCGCATCGAGCACGGTGCGGATCCCGCGATCGCCTGTCGCGTGGGTGAACGCCTGCCAGCCACGCCGCTCGATCTCGAGCAGGAACGTCGCGAACTCCTCCGGATCCCAGTAGGTGTCACCACGCGTGTCCGGTGCGTTCGCGTAAGGATCGAGCATCGCCGCCGTGTGCGGCTCGATCACGTCGTCGATGTAGAGCTTGATCGCCTGTACCCGGAGGCGGTCGTCGTCGTAACGGGCCCGGGCCTCTTCAAGCGCGTTGAGACGGTCGGTGGTGGTCCCGGGCAGACAGAGCATCGCGACGACCAGACGGGAGCGCGCGGCGCCCTCGTCGCGGGCGCGGGCGAACAGCGCCAGGTCGTCCAGACCGTTCTGCGGCTCCACGATGGTCGTGATGCCGGATCGCGCGGCCATGTCGAGACTCTCGACCATGCGCTCGTACTGCGAGGCCGGCGCGTAGCCGGGCACGTGCGGCGCGAGCGCGCGTTGCCCGTCCTCGCTGATCCCCAGGACGGCGAAGTCGTGGATGTAGCCGGTCGGCTCGCCGGTCACGGGGTCCTTCTCGACCCGGCCCCAAGGGAGCCGGTCGCTGTCGCGCGTGATCGCGAACACGTCCATCGCCTCGCGGTTGAGCCACACCGTGTGGACGTCGTAGCTGTACAGGAACGCCGGGCGGTCTCCGGTCGCCCCCTCGAGCATCGCGGCGGTAGGCGAGCCACCCGGGATGGCGGCGTAGTTCCAGCCTTCCCCCTCGACCCAGCTCGCGCCGGGGTTCGCGTCCAGGTACGTGGCGATCCGGCCGTGGATCTCCTCGAGCGAGGTCGCTCCGAAGAACGGCACCGCGCCCGGGTTCGAGCCCAGCCGCACGTGGTTGTGTGCGTCCACGAAGCCCGGCAGGACGCTCGCGCCCTGGGCGTCGATGACCTCCGTGGCGGGCCCGATCCGATCGCGGGCGTCCGCGTCGTCGCCGACCCAGACGATCCGGCCCCCCTCGACGGCGAGAGCCTCGGCGCGCGGCATCGCGTCGTCGACCGTGACGACGCTCCCACCGCGGATGACGAGGTCGGCGGCCATGCCCACGCTCACGCCCCGGGCTCGCGGTTGCGCATGGACTCGGCGGCCATGTCGAAGTAGTCGTCGAACGCCTGCCGGAGCTCGGGCGTGAGGCCGGCGCCGTCGAGGGCGTGCCGCATGGCGGCGAGCCAGTGATCGCGCTCGTCGGGCCCGATCGCGAACGGGGCATGGCGCATGCGGAGCCGCGGGTGCCCCCGTTCCTGGCTGTAGGTGGTGGGGCCACCCCAGTACTGCGCGAGGAACAGGGCGAGATGGTGCCGCGCCCCGGCGAGATCCTCGGGCTCCGGGTACAGCGTCAAGAGCACGGGGTCTGCCTCGACGCGGTGGTAGAACCGGTCGACCAGCCCGTCGAAGAACGGCTGGCCACCGACCAGGTCGTAGACCTCGCTGGGATCGAGCACGCCGGGCAGTTTAGGATCTCGGGGTCATGCGCCACCTGCTGCTGCTGCGTCACGCGAAGTCCGCTTGGGACGAGCCGGGGCTGGACGACCACGAGCGGCCCTTGGCCGATCGAGGCCGCCGTGCGGCGGCGGCGATGGGCGCGTACCTGCGCAAGGGTGACGTATACCCCGACCTGGTGCTCTGCTCGTCGGCCGCGCGGGCGCGCGACACGCTGACGGCGGTCCTGCCGGGGCTCGGCCCCGACCTCAAGATCGTGGTCGACCGCTCGCTGTACACGTTCGAGGCGAGGCGGTTGGCGGACACGCTGCTCCGGACGACCGACCGTGCCGAGACCGTGATGCTCGTGGGTCACAACCCCGCGATCCAGGGGCTCGCGGAGCGGCTGGCGAGCCGCGGCGCCGACCTCGATCGACTTCGAGCGAAGTACCCGACGTGCGCGTTGGCCACGCTCGACCTCGAGATCGACTCGTGGAGCGAGCTCCGGACGGGTTGCGGCGAGCTGGTCGCGTTCGTAGCCGCGAAGGACCTGCCGGGGTAGAGCGGGTGAACAGGGGGAAGCGGGGTCTCGAAACCCTCGGACTTCTCCTTTCGGGGAGTCATGTTGGCGCGTGGTGGGCGCTCGTGAAGATCGCGAACCCCGCGGGTAGCAGGGGGCGCGTGGCGTTGTATCGTCGCCACCTGTGACGAACGTCTGACCCTCGCGCCTTGCCGCCCACCTCCGGAGAGGAGTCCGTCAGATGTCCATCCCTGCCGTTCCCGACCACGATCTTTCAGACCACGTCGCGATCGTCACCGGCGCGAACCACGGCATCGGTGCGTCGGTCGCGCGCATCCTGGCCGCCTCCGGTGCGGCCGTGCTCTTGACCTACCTCCGGCTGCACGACACCGCGCGGCCGGGCACACCCGGCGCATACGGTGCGGCGCGCGACTCGAGCGCTGACGAGGTGGCTGCTGAGATCATCCGAAGCGGCGGCCGGGTCGTGACCGTCGAAGCCGACCTCACGAGCGAGGACTCCCCCGCCCGGCTGTTCGACAGCGCGGAGGAGCAGCTCGGGCCGGTCGACATCCTGGTCAACAACGCGAGCGGATGGACCCCTGACACGTTCAAGGATGTGTCAGAGGACAGGCTCGGACGGGCCATCAGTCGAGTATCCCCGGGATCGATCGATCAGGTCTTCGCCGTCGACGCTCGGGCAACGGCGCTGATGATCGCGGAGTTCGCACGCCGGCACATCCGCCGCGGCGCCGACTGGGGACGCATCGTCGGCCTGACGTCCGGCGGTCCACTGGGGTTCCCCGAGGAGGCGTCCTACGGGGCCGCCAAGGCCGCACTCGAGAACTACACGATGACCGCCGCGTTCGAGCTGGCCGAGCACGGCATCACCGCCAACGTCGTGCATCCGCCGGTGACCGACACCGGATGGATCACGCCCGAGGTCGAACGGGTTGTCGCCGCAAGCGACGAGCTCTTCCACATCGCGACGCCGGACGAGGTTGCCGGCGTTATCGCCTTCCTCTGCACCGATGGAGCCGCGCTCCTCACAGGCAACGTTCTCAGGCTGCGCTGACGACGTTGCGAAGCGCCACCACCAGACGTGGAGAGGAACGAGAGGGGCTCTGCCCTGCAGGTTCTCCGGGTGGGCGCTGAGGGACTCGAACCCCCGACCTTCTCCTTGTAAGGGAGACGCTCTACCACCTGAGCTAAGCGCCCTCGGTGTGACCGCACGCCCGGCACACCACCTGACCGAGCTGGGCCGACAGGCGGGTCCCGCCGCACGCGGCGCACCGGTCGAGGGTCTCTGCCCACCCCGGCGTCGACTGACACGCGGGGCAGATCAGGACCTGCCGGCCGCCGCGGACCGCCCGCGCCCACGGCACCGAACGCTTGTCGGGGTCGAAGGTGGGACGGCCGCAGAGGACGCACCCTGGCCGGTCGCCCGGCACGGAGGCACCGTCGAACGGCGTCACCCGCCAAGGATAGCCCAGGGGCCCACCGCGGCCGCGGTCTACACTGCGCCAGTCCTGCAGCCGTCGATGTCGAGGAGCGCACGATGACCGGAACCGAGGCGAGCTTCCCAGCGCGCGGCATCTTCGCGGGCCTCGCGCCCGAGGACCTCGACGCCATCGCCCATGTGGGGACCCCGGTGTCCTTCGGCGCGGGCTCGGCGGTCTTCGAGTCCGGTGACACCGCCGACGCCATGTACGTGATGACCGATGGAGAGGCACGCGTGGACGTCGGCGGCCGGTTCCACATCCTCAAGGGCGGTGACGTGGTCGGCGAGATGGCCGTCCTGGCGCCCGGCAAGCGGATGGCGACCGTCACCGCCCAGACCGACGTCGAGGCCCTGCGGTTCCCCGAGACCGAGTTCCAGGCGTTCCTGATGGACCACCCTGCCGTGGCGATGTCGATCATGAAGCAGCTCGTGATCCGGCTTCGCGAGGTGGAGCAGCGCATCGACGCCTGGATGGCGTAGCGGCAGAAACTGCGCCGAGAAGCAGCGATCCTTGATAGGGTTCTCGCCGAGGGTTCCGATCGCAGCCTGCTACGAGCAGTTCCCTCACACCGGCGGTTGTCACGCCGGCGCCTGACGGGCAGCTCCAAGGCCCCAACGGCGAAGGAAGGAGGGAACAGCACATGGCAACAGGAACCGTGAAGTGGTTCAACCCCGAGAAGGGGTTCGGCTTCATCACTCCCGAGGACGGCTCAGCCGACGTGTTCGTGCATTTCAGCGCGATCACGGGTGAGGGCTACCGCAACCTCGAGGAGAACCAGAAGGTCGAGTACGACGTCACCCAGGGGCAGAAGGGCCCCCAGGCGGCGAACGTCCGCGGCGTCTGAGTTTCGAAGCCTCACGCGAGAGGCCCCGGTGGCAAAGGCCCCGGGGCCTTCGCGTTCCTAGGCCCCGAACACGACGCGGCCGCTCGCGATCGTCGCGACCGTGCCCGTCGTGTGGATCTCGGTCGGATGCACGCCGAACGGGTCGCGGTCGAGCACCGCCAGGTCGGCGCGCATGCCCTCGGCGATCCGACCCGCGTCATCGTCGTGGTTCACGTGGGCGCTGCCGGCGGTGAACGCCCCCAGCGCCGTCGCGAGGTCGATCCGCTGTGAGGCGTCCAGCACCCCTCGGTCCGGCTCGCCGATCACCTGACGCGTGACCGCCACCTCCATCTCGTGCCACGGGTTCGGCGTCGTCACCGGCCAGTCGCTGCCGAACGCCAGGCGTGCGCCGCTCGCCACGATGTCGCCGATCGGGTACAGGCGCGCGGCTCGCTCCCCCACCCGGGGCTTCGTGACGCTCTCGATCGCCGGGTCCGGCGCCGCCCAGAACGGCTGCATGTTCGCGATCAGGTTCAACTCGCGCAGCCGAGGGATGTCGGCGGGATCGGGTAGCTGCAGGTGGGCGAGGTGGTGACGATGGTCGTTGGGTCCGTTCGCCGCACGGGCTGCCGCGACCGCGTCGACGGCGCTCCGGATCGCCCTGTCCCCCAGCGCGTGCTGATGGACCTGGAACCCCCGCGCGTCGAGCGCCACGACCGCCTGGGTGAGCACCTCGGCGTCGACGAACTGGATGCCCGTCCCGTGCCGCTCGCCGAACGGCCCCTCATAAGGGGCGAGCATCGAGGCCGTGCAGCTCTCGGGGCAGCCGTCGAGCATGATCTTGATCGTGCCGGCGTCCACGTTACCGCCGGTCCCCCAGCCTCGGCGTTCCTCGAGCGAAGAGATCTGCTCCATCCCGCGATGACGATCCCACCACAGCGACGCGACCACACGCATCGAGAGACCGGCCTCGTCGTCGAGACGGCGGTAGGCGCGGAGGAGGTCCTCCTCGACCCACGCGTCCTGCCAGCCGGTGATGCCGAGCGCGTGCAGGGTGTCCTGGGCGGTGCGGATCGCCGCCATCCAGTCCTCGACGCTCGGCCGCGGGACGACGCGGGACCAGAACGAATAGGCCGCGCCCTCCTGCAGGCAGCCGGTCGGCGATCCGTCCGGGTCGCGCACGAAGTAGCCGTCCCACGGATCCGGCGTCGCCGCCGTGATGCCGCCGGCCTCGAGGGCCTTCGAGTTGACCCACGCCGCGTGCGTGTCGGTGTTCATCAGGAAGACCGGACGGTCGGGCACGATGGCATCGAGGTCTTCGCACCGAGGGCCGTCGGTGGCAGTGAAGAGGGGGTGGTACCAGCCGCCGCCGATGATCCACGGCAGGTCGGGGTGCGCCTGGGCGAACGACCGGATCCGCTCGAGGTACTCGGCGAGCGAGTGGAGGTCGTCGAGGTTCACGTTGAGCAGGATCCGCCCCGCGAAGGCCGCGTGGACGTGCGAGTCCTGGAACCCGGGGACGATCGCGGCACCCCGGATGAGGTCGACACCGGGGCCGACCCGTTCGCGGACGCCCTGCTCGGGACCGACCGCCACGATGCGGTCGCCCTTCACGGCGACGGCGTCCGCGCGGGCCCCGCTCCCGGTCACCTTCCCCAGCACGATGAGGTCAGCGGTCGTGGTCATGGCCGCGGACGCTACCACCGGTCGCTATGCTCCGCGCGATGCAGCTGAACCCCACCGAGGAGGACCGCCTCCGGGTGTTCACGGCGGCGCAGCTCGCGCGCGAGACGCTCGCACGCGGACTCTCGCTCAACGTCCCCGAGGCGGTCGCGCTCGTCTGCGACGAGATGCACCTCGCCGCCCGGGCCGGCGGCACGTGGGAGTCGGTCGGGGCCCACGGCCGTGCGGTCGCCGCGTCGACCTCGGTGCTGGGCGGCGTCGCCGACCTCGTGCCGGAGATCCGCCTCGAGGTCCTGCTGGAGGAGGGCACGCGGCTGATCGTGCTCCGAGAGCCGTTCGGCGCGGCCGACCCCGACGGGCCAGGCGCGATCCGGTTCGGCGATGGTGACGTGCTCTTGGTAGCCGGGCGCGAGCGGCGGACGCTCGTCGTCACGAACACCGGCGACGTGCCGGTCCGGGTCTCGTCGCATTTCCCGTTCTGGCAGACGAACCCCGCCCTCTCGTTCGATCGTGAGGTGGCGCGGGGGTTCCGGCTCGACCTGCCCGCCGGTGATTCCCTGCGTTGGGGTCCCGCAGAGACGCGCGAGGTCGGGCTCGTCGCGTACGGGGGCTCGGCCGATGCCTGAGCGCATCTCGCGCGCCGAGCACGCCCTCCGCCACGGCCCGACCGCCGGCGATCGTGTGCGCATCGCCGACACCGACCTCTGGATCCGGATCGAGGAGGACCTGACCGAGCCCGGCGACCAGGCGCTGTGGGGCTACGCCAAGAACTGGCGGTCGCGGATGACGCAGCTGGACCGGGCGACGACCGCGTCGGCGCTCGACACGGTGATCGGCAGCGTGATCGTGGTCGACCCACTGCTCGGCGTCGTGAAGTGCGATCTCGGGATCAAGGACGGGCGGATCGTCGGGATCGGGCGGGCCGGCAACCCCGACATCACCGACGGCGTCGACCTCACCATCGGACCGAACACGTGGCCGATCCCGTGCCACGGTCTCATCGCGACGCCGGCCGTGATCGACTCGCACGTCCACCTGCTGTCCCCACGCCTGGTCCCGGTCGCGCTGTCGGCCGGCGTGACGACCCTGATCACCGCCGGGTTCGAGGAGCCGCCCTCGCGGATGCTCGCGACCCTGCGAGCGTTCGAGCACCTGCCGGTCAACATCGGGCTCCAGGCGAGCGCGCGGACCGACGTTCCCGGCGGGCTCGACCCGGTGATCGAGTCGGGCGCGGTAGGGCTCAAGATCCACGAGGACTGGGGCGCCTACCCCGACATCATCGACGCGACGTTGCGCGCCGCCGAGGACCACGACATCGCGGTGTGTCTGCACACCGACTCGTTGAATGAGTCGACCGCCCTCGCGGGCACGATCGACGCCATCGACGGTCGCACCGTTCACGCGTACCACGTCGAGGGCTCGGGCGGAGGACACATCCCCGACGCGATCGGTCTCGTGGCCGTGCCCAACGTGCTCTGCTCCTCGACGACGCCGACCCTGCCGCACGGACCGGCCACCGCACTCGAACAGCTCGACATGAAGCTCATCGTCCACGAGGGCAACCCGTACCTGCCCGAGGACGTCGAGGCCGCCCGCGAGCTGGTCCACCCACCGACGATGGCCGCCGAAGGGCCGCTGCACGAGCTGGGCGCGATCCAGATCGTGAACTCGGACTCGCAGGGGATGGGGCGGATCGGCGAGACGCTCCGGCGGACCCTGCAGCTCGCCGACGCGATGAAGCGGTGGCGCGCGAGCGAGGCAGGCCACGGGTGGGACGAGCCGGCACCGGTCCGTCGTCTGCGCCACGCGGTTCCGGCGACCGACGGGCTGCCCGACGACAACGAGCGGGTCCTTCGCTACCTCGCGAAGTGCACCGTCGAGCCCGCGCTCGTGCACGGTCTGGCCGGTGAGCTGGGCTCGCTCGCGCCCGGATACATGGCCGACCTGGTGCTGTGGTGGTCGACGCACGTCGGGGTGAAGCCGCTGATGGTGATCAAGGGCGGCGTCGTCGCGTGGTCGGCGATGGGCGAGGGCAACGCGAGCGTGCACGGGGCCGAGCCGACGCGTTACGGCCCCGACTGGGGGGCCATCGGCTCGGCCCCGGCCCACCTCTCGACGACGTTCGTCTCGCAGGCGTCGGTCGACGCGGGGATCGCGCGAACGTTGGAGACACGGCGCCGGGTGGTCGCCGTGCGTGGAACGCGGGGGCTCGTCCGCGAGGACCTGGTGGCGAACACGGCGGCGCCGCCGGTCGAGGTCGCGCCGGCGGACGGAATCGTCACGATCGGCGGGCGGGTGCTGGCGGCAGATCCGGTGGACGTCGTGCCGATGTCGCGGCGCTACCTTCTGGCCTGAGCCGTCACGTCGTGAAGACCTCCCCCGCCACGTGGGTGGTCTTGTCGTCACCCCGGCGGCGCGTGACCGTGGCGCGGCCGAAGACCTCCCACCGCTCGCCGTCGCCCAGGATCGCGGTCTGCTCATCGATCCCCACGAACCACGTGTCCTCGGGCAGGCGCGACGACATCCACCACGCGGCGCCGGGGATCTTGCGGACCCGATCCCAGTGCACCCCGAACGCCGCGTGCGGCACGAGCCCGAGACCGAACCGCCACGACATGCCGGCGGTCCCACCGGTGCGGGCACGGCTCACGACCACCGCACCGGCCGCTGCACCCGGCCCACACCGCGCCGCGGTCCATCGCGCGGAGGATCGCGGCGAGCAGGGCCGAGTCGTGCAGCACCTCGGCGAGGTGCGTCGGCTTGCCTCCGGAGAAGTAGATCATCGACGCCGCCTCCGCCCGGGCAGCGACATCCTCGCGTGCCGCGTCGTCGCGGACCTTCACGGGCAAGACCTCGGCGGGCACCCCCGACTCGGCGTAGTGGTCGAAGCCCATCCGGGCCCACCGGTCGAAGACGCCGTCACCTTCGGTCGAGCTCGCGGTCGGGAGGATCACGACCGAGCCGTCGCCGGTCGCCTCGCGCAAGGCCCGGGCCTCCACCTCGTGTGACCATGGCTCGAACTCACCGGATCCGAGCAGCAGGAAGCGACGCCCGCTCATGCCGCCGGTGCGGCCCCGACCCGGTGCCGGCTCGTGCCGCGTGCTCGCCAGGTGGCCACCGTCATCGCGCCGAGCCCGAATATGGATCCGAGCGTCCACCACGCGAGGTTGAGTCCCGGGACCAGACCGACGGCCGCCGTGACGCCCCACCCCGCTGCGAGGGCTCCCGCGCGCGACCGCGGCTCGCGCACCATCAGCCGTCCGACGATCCACGCGGTCCAGGCGGCGCCCGCGAGCCAGAGCAGCCCGGTCCCGAGCAGCAGCGCGAGACCGAACGGCAGGCCGACGATCGTCGCGGCGGCCGCCGTCGCGAGAACGACGACCCCGAGGACGACGAGAACCCCGATCCCCGCCGAGGCGAACGGCGCGGTCCGCGCGGCCTGGGCCACCCGCTCGGCGCCGCGCGGCGCGAGGAATACCAAGATCGCGGCCGCGATCAGCACCGAGACCGCGACGGCGACCGATGCGAGCAACGCACCCAGCGCCGCGACGGGACCCGAGAGCGTGAAGCGCACGCCGGAGGACGCCGTGCCGCCGACCTCGGCGCCGGGCTCGGCGACGACGTCACCTCCCGCCTGCACGCTCCCGCCGACCTGCGCGGTCGGCCGCAGCCGGACGTCGCCGTCGAGCACGACCACGTCGCCGCGGACCTGCCCGGCGATGGCCGCGGTCCCGGAGAGCACGATCACGTCGCCGTCGACGACGCCCCCGACGCTGACATCTCCGTCGAACACGACGACCTGGCCGACGACCGTGCCCTGGGGCACGGCGACGTCGCCGGAGAGCACGACCTGATCCTCGGGGTCCGCGGGACCACCGGCCTGGGCGAGGGCGGCCGCAGGCGCGAGGACGGCGATCACGAGCACGGCCACGGGGAGCAGGCGACGCATCGAGCCGCATCCTACCGGTGGCGCGAGTCCCGCCTTCGGTTGCGACCGACCGGCGCGACGACCCCGACGAACCAGCTCGGCGAGCAGGCCCGAAGGGTCTGGCGGTGCCCGTCCTGCCAGACTGCCCCGTGATGGAGCTGGCCGCCGAAGGGACGCGCTGGGCGATCGCGACACCGCACACCGCGGTGACCGAGGCCGGCGCTCGCGCGTTCGAGCACGGGGGGAACGCGATCGATGCGGCGCTCGCGGCCGCGACGACGCTCGCGGTCACCTACCCCCACAACTGCGGCGTCGGCGGCGACCTGTTCGCGTTGGTCGAGCGCGCGAGCCACGACGGGGGCGACACGCTGGCCCTCAACTCCTCGGGCCGTGCGCCTCGCGCCGCGGACCCCGAGGCGCTCCGGGCGGAGCACGGACTCGAGATGCCGGCTCGTGGCCCCGCGCCGATCACCGTCCCGGGCGCGGTTGCCGGATGGCGGACCCTGCATGAGATGGGCGCGCGCCTCCCCTGGGCGTCGCACTTCCAGACCGCGATCGCGGCGGCGTTCGATGGCACGCCGGTGCCACGCACGCTCGGCGAGTGGCTCGCCGAGCCCGACGGCGCCGACCTGGTGCTGGCGGATCCGGGCCTCGCGTCGGTCTTCGCTCCCAACGGCACGCCGCTCCGCCCCGGCGAGCCGTTCCACCAGCCCGCGCTCGGACGCACCCTCGAGGCACTGGCCGCCGGCGGCGCGGAGGCCCTCTACCGGGGTGCGGTCGGCGCGGCCTACGTCGAGGGCCTCCGCGCCGCCGGCTCCCCCATCTCGACCGAGGACCTCGCGGCGCACGAGGCCCTGATCCTGCCGCCGCTGTCGGCCGCCTGGCGCGGTCTGCACGTGCAGGTCGCGCCCCCCAACTCGCAGGGCTACTCGCTGCTGCAGATCCTGATGGCGGCCGAACGGCTCGGTCTGGACCCGGATCCGTCGGGCGCCGACGCAGGCACATGGGCGCGCGTGTTCCTCACGGCCGAGCGCGACGTGCGCCGACACCTCGGCGATCCCGCGCGGATGGCCGTGCACGTGTCCACGCTGCTGGACGACGGGCACCTGGCCGCGTTCTGCGACGAGGTCCGCGGCGACCTCGAGCCCGAGCGAGGACACGCGAAGCCCTCGGGCGACACGATCGCGTTGGTGACGGCCGACGCCGACGGGCACGCCGTCAGCCTGATCCAGTCCCTGTTCCACGGCTTCGGCGCGGGCATCCTGGAGCCGGGCACGGGTGTGATCGCCCACGACCGAGGGGCCTGCTTCACGCTCGAGCCCGGCGCCGTCGGCTCCTTCGAGCCCGGCGCGCTCCCCCCGCACACCCTGCTGCCGGCGCTGTTGCACGACGAACACGGCCTGGCCGGCGTCGCCGGGACGATGGGGGGCTACCAACAGCCCCAGATCGACGCGCAGACGATCACCGGCGCGTTCGCCCTGGGGCGCTCGGCCGGCGAGGCCGTGGCGGCCCCTCGGTTCATCGTGGACGACCTGCCGGCCGACGGGGCCACGCCGCCCGCGGTCGCCGAACCCGGCATCTCCGATCACGCCGTCGCGTCCATCGCAGCGCACGGATCCTCGGTGCGGGTGCTGGACCGACTCGACGGCTGGGTCGGCCACGCGCAGCTCATCCGCGTGCGCCCTCACGGTTTGGAGGCCGGGTCGGATCCCCGGGCGGACGGCGGCGCCTTGGCAGGGTGACGGGCTACGCCGTCGGGCCGTAGCCCCGCCCCCGGGGGGCTGACACACTTGACCGCGTGAGTTACCCGCCTATGACGCCGCCCGGCTCAGAGCTGCGGCGGGTCCGCAGCCTGATCGCCGACCTCGACGGCATCGTCTGGGAGGTCGACGCGACCGCGCTCGCGTTCACGTTCGTATCCGAGGGCGCGCAGGTGATCCTCGGCTACTCCCCGGCCGAGTGGCTCGCGGACCCGGACTTCTGGGCCGAGCGGGTCCATCCCGACGACCGCGCGCGCGTGCTGGACCGGTTCATCCGCGTGGCCACCGAGGGCGGCAGCTTCGACGAGGAGTACCGGCTCCGCGCGGCCGACGGCGGCGACGTGTGGCTGCGCGACATCGGCCATGCCGTCCCCGACGTCCGCGGCCGCCCACACCTGATCCGCGGGCTCATGGTCGAGATCACCGCCCGCAAGGCCGCGGAAGCCGAGGCCGAGGACGCCGAGCAGCGGTTCCGCCGCGTGGTCGAACACCTGCCCGCGATCGTGTACCTCGAGGCGGTGGAGCACGACGACGAGCTGCCGGGCGCGATGCTCTACGTGAGCCCCCAGGTCGAGGACATCTTGGGGTTCACGCCGGCGGAGTGGACGGCCGACCCGGTGGCATGGGCCCGCCAGTTCCACCCTGAGGACCGCGCCCGG
This sequence comes from uncultured Actinomycetes bacterium, assembly GCA_964655465.1. Classification (GTDB taxonomy): domain Bacteria; phylum Actinomycetota; class UBA4738; order UBA4738; family HRBIN12; genus AC-51. Next base: position 5,544 of record CAZZND010000035.1, on the reverse strand, counting down.
GTGCGCCGCGAGTACGAACGCATCGAGCGCACGGGCGGCGACTTCCACGCCGAGTACCGGATGTTCACCCGCGGGGGCGACATCCGGTGGATCCGCGACGAGGCGGCCCTGGTCCGCGACCCCGACGGCACACCCTTGTACTGGCAGGGGATCATGTTCGACGTCACGAACGAGCGTGAGAGCGAGGAGCGCGCGAGGGCCAGCGAGGCGCGGTACGGCTCGCTCGTCGAGCAGCTCCCGGCGATCGTCTACTCCGAGCACGTCACCGGCGAAGGGCTCGGGCTCATCTTCATCAACGAGGGCGTCGAGCACCTGCTCGGGATCAGCCGAGAGGAATGGCTGGCGGATCCGGGCGTGTGGCTCGCGTCGATCCACCCCGAGGACCGCGAGCGCGTGCGTGTCCAGAACGAGCGGGTGGAGGTGACCGGCGAGCCGTTCGAGGCCGAGTACCGGATGATCGCGCGCGACGGGCGCGTCCGCTGGTTCGCCGACCGCGCGGTGATGGTGTTCGGCCCCGACGGCGTGCCCGCGTACTGGCAGGGCGTGATGCTCGACATCACGGACCGCAAGCAGGCTGAGTCCGAACGCTCCGAGGCCGAGGAGCGCTACCGCGCCCTGGTGGAGCAGATCCCGGTGGTCGTCTACATCGACCCCGTCGAGGCGGGTCCCACCGTGTACATCAGCCCGCAGAGCGAGACCATGTTCGGCTACGCCCCCGAGGAGTGGTACGCCGACGCGGAGCTCTGGTCGAAGATCATCTATCCCGAGGACCGCGCGCGCTTGGACGCCGAGCTCGACATCGACGCCCCGACCGCGTCGAGCTACCGGATCGTCGCGAAAGACGGCCGGATCGTCTGGGTCCACGACACCTCGACGCTGATCCGAGACGACGAGGGCAACCCTCGCTACTGGCAGGGAGCGCTCGTCGATGTCACCGAGCAGCACCGTCGCCAGGAGCTGGAGCGAGACCTCGAGCGCCAACGCGACGAGTCCGACCGCCTGCGCCTCGAGGACGAGATGAAGTCCACGTTCCTGCAGGCGGTCTCGCACGACCTGCGCACACCGCTCGCGGCGATCCTCGGGCTCGCCGTCACCCTCGAGCGCGACGACATCGAGCTGCCCCCCGACGAGACCCGCGACCTCGCACGCCGCATCGCTCAGAACGCGCGGAAGCTCGACGCGCTGGTCTCGGACTTCCTCGACCTCGAGCGGCTGCAGCACGGGGTGGCACGCCCGGTGCTCTCGCACGTGGACCTCGGCGCCGTCGTGCGCGAGATCGTGGCCAACTCGGAACTGGTCGCGGGGCGACGGCTCGCCCTCGAGGTCGCCCCGCTCTCGGTCCAGGCCGACGAGGCGATGATCGAACGCATCGTCGAGAACCTGCTCGGCAACGCCGTCAAGCACACGCCGGGCGATTCGCGCATCTGGGTGCGCTTGGAACGGGCAGACGAGGGGGCGCTGCTGATCGTGGAGGACGACGGTCCCGGCGTCGATCCCGGCGACCGTGACACGATCTTCGACGCGTACCGGCAGGGACCCGGCACGGCCGGCGGTTCGGGGGTAGGCCTCGCGCTCGTCGCCCGTTTCGCCGAGCTCCACGGTGGCCGGGCGTGGGTCCAGCAACGTGACGGTGGTGGGGCGTCGTTCCGGGTGCTGCTGGCCTGGGACCCGTCGGAGGCGACGGTGGTCCTGCCCGAGGATCAGCCGACGGGCACGGGCTCCCCGGCCGACAACCAGGCGTAGGCCTCTTCCTCTTGCGCGAAGTGCAGACGCAGGATGGCGTGCAGCCCGTACAGCACCCGGCGCAGGTCCATGAGATCGTCGTGGCCCGGGCCCTCGGGCGGCAGATCCTCCAGGAGCCGCTGGTAGACGCGGGTCAGGTGCGAGATCTCGACGTGGGCGCGCGCCATCGACGACATCGGATCCTCGCCGCCGACGAGACCGGCGACCAGCGGGTACACGGCCGCCTCTTCCTCTTCCTCGTGGGCAGGAAGGCGTTCGGCGAGGAAGACCCGGACCGCCTCGAGCTCGTCGCGCGTGCGCGCGGCGTCCATCTCGCCGAGCCGGTCCGCCGTCTCCCGGATCCTCGCGAGCTCAGGGCCGAACGCCTTGTGCTCGCGGAGGAACCGCTCGGCCAGGTCGCTGCCGGGTCCGGTGCTCCCGCGCCGGCGATCCCCGCCGAGGGCCCGAAGCGCGTTGAGGATCGCGGCGACGTCGATCAGCTCCTGGACGACGGCGCCGGCCACCGGCCCGAACACGCCGATGGCCGCCAGTCCCATGAAGCCGAACGCGAGCCCCATGCCGAGCAGGACGCTCTGGACGGCGATCCGCCGGGTGCGTGTCGCGATGGTGATGGCGTCGACCAGACCGTCGAGACGGTCCACGACGAGCACGACGTCGGCCGCCTCCGACGACGCGGTCGCCCCGCGGGCGCCCATGGCGACGCCGACGTCGGCCGCAGCGAGCGCGGGAGCGTCGTTGAGGCCGTCGCCGACCATGACCACGGTGCCGTGCTCCCGCTCCACGGTGACGGCCTCGACCTTCTCGTCGGGCGTGCGCTCGGACAGGATCCGGTCGACGCCGATCGCCGCGCCGACCGACTCGGCGACGTCGGGGTGATCGCCGGTCACCATCACGACCCGCTGGATGCCTGCGCGTCGGAGCGACCGGATGACGCGCGGCGTGTCCGGCCGGATCGGGTCGTCGATCACGAGCGCGCCCGCGACGCGCCCGTCCACGCTCACGAACACGCACGAGGACCCATCCATCATCGCGCGGCGCCGGACGTCGCGGGCGCGCTTGGGCAACGGCTCGTCACCGGCGACGAACGCCGTCTTGCCGAGGGCTACGTCGCGGCCGTCTACCCTGCCCGAGATCCCGGCGCCGTAGCGCTCCTTCACGTCGGTCGGGAACGACAGGTCGTGCGCGCGGGCGCGCGCCGCACGACCGATCGCCTCGGCGAGCACGTGGGGCGAAACCTGGTCGAGCGAGGCCGCGAGCCGCAGCAGCTCGTCGGCGTCGACGTCGGCGAACGTTTCGGTGTCGACGACCTCCGGCGCGCCGGCGGTGAGCGTCCCGGTCTTGTCGAACAGGAGCGTGTCGGCGCGCCCGAGGGTCTCGAGGGCGCCGCCACCCTTCACGATCACCCCCCGCCGGGCCGCGCGCGAGATCCCCGCGACGATCGCTATCGGCACGGCGAGGATCAACGGGCAGGGCGTCGCGACGACCAGCACCGAGAGCGCGCGCGTGGCGTCGCCGCTGATCGCCCACGCGAGCGCAGCGACGACGAGGGTCACCGGGATGAAGATCAACGCGTACCGGTCCGCGAGCCGCACTGCCGGCGCCTTCTGCCGCTCGGCCTCCTCGACCAGTCGAACGATGCCCGCGTAGGTCGAGTCCTCGGCCGTCGCGGTCGCCCGCAGATCGAGGCCCGCACCTGCGTTCACGGCTCCCGAGTGCACGCGGTCGCCCTCGGGTCGTTCCACCGGACGGGACTCGCCCGTGAGCGCCGCCTCGTCGAGGACGGCGGCCGTCGCCGCGATCCCGTCGACGGGGACGACCTCGCCCGTCTTCACGAACAGCAGGTCGCCCTGACGAACCTCGTCGACCCCGCGGACCTGGAGCTTGCCGTCCTCGTATCGGCTGACCTGCTGCGGGGCTCGCTCGAGCAGCGCGGACAGGGCCCGGTGGGCGCGTCGCTCGGCGTAGCTCTCGAGCGCCTGGCCCGAGGTCAGCATGAGCGCGATCACCGCCCCCGCCAGGTACTCGCCGAGCGCGAGCGACCCGACGATCGCGAGCAAGGCGATGACGTCCACCCCGGGCTCCCCACGCGCGATCGCACGGACCACCGCCACCACCAGCGGCACGCCGCCGATCAACGTGGTGACGATCCACGCGACGTCGGCCGCGCGCTCGTTCCCGGAGAGGGCGAACGCCGCGCCCAGCACCAGCCCGATCGCCGCGCCGGCGAGCCAGACCCGGTCGAGGTCGAAGCGCCGTGCGATCACGGGAGCCTCCGGAGCTCGCCCCGCAGGTGCAGCGTCATCCCGGTGCGCTCGGTCGCCATGTCGACCTCGTAGGACAGGACGTCCCCGGACACCCGGTAGCGGCGGATGACCCCGGTGACGTCGAGGCCCGTGCGCGTGCGTCCGACGCCGCCCGGGTCGGTCGCGAACGTGATCGCGTCCCCGTCCGGGGTCCCGTGCGCCACCTCGGCGAGCCCGAGAGGGTGGGCGAGCGTCAGCTCTGCCTCCCCGTCGGCGCCGGGACGGATGAACCCGCGTTCCAGATGGATCGCGGACCCATCCTCGGGGGACCAACTGCGCTGGAGGTACGTCAGGTAGGTGTCGCCGACGTGCGCGACCTCGATCCGTTCCGCGTAGCGGAACGGATCGATCGTCGGGTACTCCCCCGCGCCCTCGCCCTCCCATGTCCCGAGCAGGAACGCGAGGCTCGCGAGGTCCTCGTGCAACGCGGCGTCGCTCACCCGGCGACCGTACCACCGGCAGATCCGGTAGCGTGGGCCGATGGCGACGCTCGGACGGATCTCGGTCACCCCGGTCAAAGGCACGGCGCTGCACCACCCTGGCGAGGTCGAGCTGACGGCGTCGGGGATCGAGGGGAACCGCCGGTTCCACCTGGTTGACGGGCACGGCTCGCTCCTCAGCGGCTACGACGTCGGCGCGCTGGTGCAGGTCGCCGCCGATCTCCGCGCCGACGGTGTGCTCCGCTGCACCTTCCCCGACGGCAGCGTGGTCGAGGGTTCGACGGATGCCGAGGGCGAAGCCCTGCAGGTGGACTTCGACGGGCGATGGGTCGCAGGACACGCGGTCGACGGACCGTTCGACGAGGCGTTCTCGCGCTACGTCGGGAAGCCCGTACGGATGGTCCGCACCGATCGCGAAGGCGACGGCCCCGACGTGCACCGCCTGAGCCTGCTCTCGTTCGCCTCGGTCGCCGAGCTCGCCCGCCGCGGTGGCTACGACGGGGAGCTCGACGCCCGGCGGTTCCGGCTGAACCTGGAGCTCGACGAAGCCGAGCCCTTCGAGGAGGACACGTGGGCCGGCCGGGACGTGCGGGTCGGTGACGCCGTCATCCAGGTGCTCGGCGCGGTCCCCCGATGCCGTGTGACCAACCAGGACCCGGCGACCGGCGAGCACGACTGGCCGACCATCAGGAAGATCGCCTCGTTCCGCCCGCTGATGGCCGGCCCCTCGCGGGGCATCCCCTTCGGGATGTACGCCGAGGTGCGCACGCCAGGTGTCATCCGTCTGCGGGACCCCGTCGAGCCCATCTGACCGTCACCCTCCCCGGTTCCGGGTATCCAGGGGGATAGCGATTTCGCCGACACGAACGAACCGGGTACCGCGGACATCGAGTTCTGACGCAACCCGCCTCCGCGGATCCGGCGGCTACGATGCGCGCCATGTCCTCACGGTCACCGCGCGTGGTCGTCCTGCTCGCCGCGGCGATGCTCCTCGCGGCCTGCGATCGCTACGACGCTGCCGGGGTGCCGGGGCCCCGGCCCGCACCCGCACCCGCGCC
>CAZZND010000034.1:22671-23258 GCA_964655465.1 uncultured Actinomycetes bacterium | reverse complement strand
GCCGGCATCCAAGGGAGTCTCGTTCGCCCTGGGCGTGGGCGCCTCCTACCGGTTCGGCGCCGATCTGACGGTCGGGTTTCTCCTCCGGGGAATGACCCGGATCGAGGACTCCCCGTGGGTCTACCCGCTGTTTTTCATCGACTGGAAGATCTCACCCCAGTGGTACGTCACGAACGAGACGAAGGCGGGTTACGGCTTCATCCTCGGATATGGACTCGACGAGAAGAACCGGCTCGCCGTGGAGACGCGCGCCTACTTCTCGGCCCGTCGCTTCCGGCTGGACGACGACAGCATCCCCTCGAAGGGGGTCGCGGAGGACATGCGGTTCGCGTGGGACGTCGGGATCCGCTACAGGGCCGCGCAGGGACTCTCGTTCGGGGCGTTCATGGGGGCCGACGTCTGGCAGATGCTGGAGATGGAGGACCGGACGGGGAACGACCTGAACGAGATCGAGGGAGGCTTCCAGCCGTACGTCTCGGTGTTCGTCAGCTGGACCTTCTGAGCCGCATAGAGGTGACAGGAAGATTGGGGGGCCTTATGATCCGCACGGCCATCATCGTCGTCGTCCTCGGGCCGCTCGCAGCCCA
>CAZZND010000034.1:19703-22661 GCA_964655465.1 uncultured Actinomycetes bacterium | reverse complement strand
CCAGCATCGTTCCCTGATTGGTCAGCGGGAGCGAGCTCGATCCCACGCTTCCGGTGTACGACGTGCGCACGCTGACCGAGCATGTCGAGAGGAACCTGTTCATCCGCCGCATTCCCGCGCGGATGTTCGTCGTCCTCGGGCCGCTCGCAGCCCAGGAAAGCCGCCCTGCTCCCGAGATCTGGGCCGATCACGATCTGACCGTCACGCAGGGCCTTGAATTCTGGTTCGACGCGAGCCGGCTCTCGAAGACGCTCGCGGACAGCGAGGCGGTGAAGGCGTGGCCCGACGCAAGCGGGAATCGCCGGGACCTCTCGAGCGCGGCGCCCGCGGTCCAGCCGCGCTTCCGCACGCAGGTCGGCGCCAGCGTGGTCCTCGTACGCGGAGATCTGGACCCGGAATCCGCTCCACAGGCTCTGCAGCAGGAGGATCAGAGCCACGGCTGCCGCGACTCCCAGGACGCTGGTGGCCAGTCGGCGCGGGTCCGCCATGACGTTCCTGCGGGCGAGGGGGACGGAGGCCGCCATCGGACTATCCCCCCGAGCGGACGACGGGCGGCGCCGGCCCGCTGAACGTGGCGCGGAACGCCAGGAAGCCGGCGAGGCAGAGCGAGGAGCAGAACCGTCTCGTCTGCCGGTGTACGTCCTCGGCGACGTATGGGCTGTTCCCCGGAACGGGCATGCCGCACACCGGATCGATCCATCCGCGCGGATCCATCACGCCGCCGAAGAGGTAGTTCATCTCCGATCGCCAGCGGTGGCGGCGACCCTGCGGGGTGTCGACCGTCTCGGAGATGCCGGCCGCGTCGAACGCCTCGAGGATCCGCCCGATCTCGTCGGGGTCCAGGCGGTTGCGCTCTGCGATCTCCGAGGCCGACCAGGGGTCCGTCCGCTCGCCGACGAGGGTGCGGCACACGGCTCGCTCTTCGCGCGTGGCGAGATGCCGGCGCGCGAACCGAGCCTGCACGCCGTCATGCTCCACGAGCTCTCGGCTTCCGGGACTCATCTCATCACCCTCCTTCACACGGGCTCCACGACGACACGGCCGCGGATCATCCCCATCTGGCACGTGAACTCGTAGGTCCCCGGGTCCCTCGGAAGGAACTCGACGGGTACCAGGTCACCCTCCGGGAGCTTGGCGCTCTTGCCGAAGTCCCCGAAGACGACCATCTCCGAACATGGCGAAGACTCCTCGCGGCGGAAGCTCAGGCGCACGGGCTTTCCCGCGCGAACGATGATCGTGTCCGGCGCGTAGCCGCCCTTGACCAGCACCATGGCCTCCTGGTAGCCGGAGGAGGCGACAGCCGCCCGGTAGCCCTCCTTCCGTGGCCCCCAGAAGAACCACGCGATGCCTCCGGTCAAGGCGATGCCCAGGACCGTGACGATGATGTTGTCGAGCATCTGCTTCACAACTCCTGAGGGCGGAACCGGCGGAGCCGGTTCGCGTTCGAGACGACGGTGACCGATGAGAAGGCCATCGCGGCAGCGGCGAGCAGCGGCGAGAGCAGGATCCCGAAGAACGGGTACAGGAGGCCCGCCGCGATCGGGAGGCCCGCCGTGTTGTAGAAGAACGCCCCCACCAGGTTCTGGTGGACGTTCCGCATCGTGGCCCGGGACACCTCGATGGCGGTGACGACGCCCCGCAGGCTCCCCGAGATGAGGGTGATATCGGAGGCCTCCATCGCCACGTCGGTCCCGGTGCCGATGGCCAGGCCGACGTCGGCCTGCGCAAGGGCAGGCGCGTCGTTGATCCCGTCGCCGGCCATCGCCACCGTCTTCCCCTCGAGCTGGAGCTTGCGGACCTCGTGCGCCTTATCCTGCGGAAGGACTTCGGCCAGCACGCGATCGACGCCGACCTCGCGCGCGATGGCCTCGGCCGTGCGCCGGTTGTCCCCGGTGATCATGACCACCTCGAGGCCCAGCTCCTTCAACCGGGCTATGACCCGGCGGGAGTCGTCCTTCACGGTGTCGGCGCAGGCCACCAGCCCGGCCGGGCGCTCGTCCACCGCCACGTACATCGGCGTCTTGCCGGCGTCTGCCAGGGCCTCCGCTTTCGGTTGCAGGTCCGCAACGCCGAGACCGCGGTCCCGCATGAGCTTGAGGTTCCCGAGCAGGACCGTGTGACCATCCACCGTCGCCACCACCCCGTGGCCGGGGATCGCTTCGAATCGGTCGGGCTCGGGGGGTTCGATGCCCCGAGCGCGGGCTCCTTCGACGATGGCTTCGGCGAGGGGGTGCTCGGAGCTCCGCTCCACGGCCGCCGCCAGGCGGAGCAGCTCCTCCTCCGCGAGCCCGACGGCGACCACATCGGTCAGGGACGGCCTGCCCACGGTGATCGTCCCCGTCTTGTCGAGCACGATCGCGTTCAGCCGCTCGGCCGTCTGGAGGGCGTCGCCCGAGCGGATCAGGATCCCGTTCTGCGCCCCCTTGCCGATCCCCACGGTGAGCGAGGTCGGCGTGGCCAGGCCGAGGGCACAGGGGCAGGCGATGATCAGCACCGTCACGAACGCGATGACCGCGTAGGCGGCAGCCGGCACGGGTCCGACGTCGTACCAGACGACGAAGGCGAGGACGGCAAGGATCATCACGGCGGGCACGAAGTAGCCGGACACCTTGTCGACGGTCCTTTGGATCGGCGCCTTGGAGCCCTGGGCGTCCTGGACCATCCTGATGATGTTGGCCAGGGCCGTGTCCTTCCCGACCTTCGTCGCGCGGAACCGGAAGGCACCGGTCTTGTTGAGGGTGGCGCCGATCACCTCGTCGCCGGCCACCTTCTCGGCGGGGATGGACTCGCCGGTGATCATGGACTCGTCGACCGCCGAGGCCCCGCCGATGACCACGCCGTCGACGGGGACCTTCTCGCCGGGGCGCACGAGGACGACGTCGTCGACGACGACCTCATCGACGGGAACATCCAGCTCGGCCTCGTCGCGCACGACCCGGGCCGTCTTCGGCTGCAGCC
>CAZZND010000034.1:0-19693 GCA_964655465.1 uncultured Actinomycetes bacterium | reverse complement strand
AGCGCCCCGATCGCCTCGGCCGCGGCGCGCAACTGCGCCGTCTTCGGCTGCAGCCCGATCAGCTTCTTGAGGGCCTCACTGGTCCTGCCCTTCGCCCTGATCTCCAGGGCAAGTCCGAGCACCACCAACGCGGTGACGACGGCGGTGACGTCGTAGTAGACCTCCGCGAGGTCGGCCTCGGGGAAGATGCCCGGCCACGACACCGCGACCGTCGAGTACAGCCACGCCGCCGTGATCCCCACGGCGATGAGCGTGTGCATGTTCGCCGAGCGCGACCTCGCCGCCGCCCACCCACCGCGGAAGAACTGGCTCCCGCCCCACAGGAGGATGGGCAGGGTCAACAGGCCGAGTCCGCGCCACACCCACAGGAGCCCATCGGATCCGCGGGCGAGCCACGAGACGTCCTTCAGCCCGGGGAAGAGCCAAGGGTAGGAGAGGAGAACGACCGGCATCGACACGAGGGCCGACACCCAGAACTTCCGCATCAGCGCCCGGTACTCGAGCTGCCGGGCCTCCTCCTCACGATCCACGGCCGCGGCCTCCGGCTCCACGCTCATGCCGCAGATCGGATCGGTGGCGCTCATGGTGCCTTCTACCTCCAGATACCCTACCCGGGTACGCCCTGACCGTAGGACCGCCGGATGCGGGACGGGTGAAGGCCGTTTGAGGATTCCGTGAGCTTCGCTGCCCCAGTGGCTGTACGTGGCTCGGATACCATCGAACGGTGACGTCGTTCGGGCTCTCCGAGGTTCGCATCCGCGGCTATCGGTCGCTCCTGGATGTGGCGATCCGACCCGGGCGCGTCACCGCGCTCGTGGGGGAGGCGAACGCAGGTAAGTCGAACGTCCTTGCTGCGATCCGGGCGCTCATGGACCCGGGAGCACCGGCGCCGACGGTCTCAGACGCCTCGGTCGAGGGGGATGGCGACATCCACATCGAGGCCGAGCTGGGCGACGGGAAGAGGGTGTCGCTGTCCGGGACCCCGCCTCGTCTCGTTGCGGAGCGTGAAGGCATCCCGCCGGCCGTGTTCCTGCCGACCGCGCTCCGCACCGGGCAGGTGGTGGCGGCCTCGAAGTCGGCGGACGGGGGCCAGGCTGGTGCCGCGCACCTATTGCGGCAGGCCGTTCGGGAGTTGGGGTCGCATCGGCACGGTCCATCGGACACCGCAGCCGCGCGCGCGTTGGTCGCGGGGATCGAGTCGTGTCGTGAGGCGGAACAAGGTGGCGCGCTGATCCTTATCGAGGAGCCGGAGCTCTTCCTCGGGCCTCACACGCAGCGATACCTCTACCGCCTGCTCCAAGGGTTCGCGGCCGGAGGCAACCAGGTCATGTACAGCACCCGCACCGGCCTTCCTGAACGTCGCCCGTCTCGAGGAGTTCGCCCTCGTCGAACGGCCGGCGGACGGCGTCACCAGGATCGTCCAGCCGGAGCCCCTCGACCTTGGGGAGGAGTTCCGTGTGACGAGCGAGTTCGACGCGGAGCGGAGCGAGCTGTTCCTGTCGCGGGCCGCCATCCTCGTCGAGGGTCGGACCGAGCGGCTCACGTTCCCCTTCATCTTCCGTGCCCTCGGCCATGACGTGGACCGCGAGGCCATCTCCGTCGTGGAGTGTGGAGGGAAGTCGCGCATCCCTCTGTTCGCGAGGATCTGTCGGGCCGTCGGCGTGCCATTCGTCGTGGTCCACGACCGCGATGCCCCGGCGTGGGACGAGCCGATCCCCGAGGAGCGAGCTCTGAACGCCCTCATCAGGAAGAGCGCAGGACCCGACCGGACCGTCGTGCTGGAGCCGGACTTCGAGGGCGTCGCTGGCCTCCACGGCCACAAGCACAAGCCCGAGAGGGCGTGGCTCCGGTTCCGCTCGCTCTCTGCGGATGACGTACCGGAACCGTTCGCGCGAGCCGTGGCCATCGCGCGCGCGATGGCGAGGGACTGATCTGTTACGCGCCACCGCCCCGGCGTTGCGCGCGCCCGATGACCACGACGATCCGCCCGGCGATCAGAGCTGCGATCGCCAGTCCGGCGAGCGACGCGAGCAGGACGATCGCGTTCGCGATGGACACGTGGCGGCTCAGCGCCCCGATCGAACCGACCGTTCCTCCGAGCAGGAAGGCGGCGGCCGCCACCGCCGCCCAGAACACGACCACCGTCTTCGCCGGCATCTCAACCCTCCCCGATGTGGATGGCCACGGGCTGCACGGCCGCGTACACGATCATCCCGACGATCGTCACGACCACGATCGCCGCGGGGACCACGACCCAGAGCCTCCGCCGTGGATCGCGCTCGTCGCTCCGGTCGACGAACGGCACGATCAGCAGTGCGACGAAGATCGCGATCGACGCCCAGAGGATCCCGGAGATCCCGACCCAATCCTCGATCGGGTAGATCCACAAGAGCGGCCAGGGCGGCTTCGTGATCTCGATGCCGGCGACCGGCGCGGGTCCGTGCGGTGGCGGCGCCAGGAGCGCCAGCAGCGTGACAACGCCGATGAGGATCAGCGAGAAGGCACCGAGATGTGCAAGGTGTCGCGAGAAGCGTGCCATCGGCTCGGGCTGAGGACCCTTCCGGAACGGCGATCGAGCCATGCCGAGCCGCTTCACGAGGAGGAGATGGACGAGGACCACGAACGCGAACAGCGCCGGAAGGATCGTGACGTGCACCGAGTAGAGACGGTGCAGGAGAGGGATCCCACCGAAGCTCGGCGAGAACCAGAACCCCAGCCGCCCGAGCAGCGTCCCGATCTCGATGTTGTGCTGCAGCGCCTCGAAGGACTCCTGGTCCCACTTCAGGACCGTCCCCGAGAAGAAGAACAACGCCGTGATGCCGGCGAGCGCCACGCCGATGACCCAGTTCCCCTCGCGGGGACGCTTGTACGAGCCCGAGATGAAGACCCGAAGTAGGTGGAGGCCGACGAGGACCACCATCGCCATCGCGGTCCAGTAGTGGAACGCGCGCATGAACCCACCGAGGGTCACGTCAGTGATGATGCTGTGCACGCTCGCGTGCGCCACCACGGGGTCGGCGTGGTAGTACTGCGTGAGGAAGATCCCCGTCCCGAGCAGCAGGATGAACGAGACGAGGGACAGCCCGCCCAGGCTGTAGGCGAGCCTGTTCGCGTGCTCGGGTATCGGATACTGCAGAGCTCTGAGGCCGAGCCGTTCGTCCAGGGCGTCCCACATGCGCGCCGACCGCTTCCCCGTTCCCCGATCGCCCGGCGCTTGCGTGGTCTCGGTGCTCACCGGGTCCTCCTCACGAGGAAGGCGCCGAGACCGATCGCCATGATCGCCCCGAGCGCGAGGGCGGCGGTTGCGCCAGTGCTCGGCCGGCCAACCGATCCCGGTGATCCGAGCTGATACGCCAGGGGAACCTCGCTCGGTCGGGTCACGTCCTCAGTCTGCGAGGCAAGCGCCTCGGCGGGCGTCAGGCCGGTTGCCTGCGCGAGGAGCTCCAGCGCTTCGGCGCCGTCTCCCGCCTCGAAGGCCTCCTGTGCCTTGCCGGCGGCCTGTAGATCGACGCCCTCGGTGTCTTCCGACTCGAGGCCGTCCGCGATCTTGTCCTCGATCAGATCCCGCATCTCGGGCTGGACCTGCAGCAGTGCCATCGCGCTCGCCAACAGATCCATCGCCGGGATCTCCTCTTCGTCCTCATCTGCCCAGGCCGGACCGACCGCCGTGATGGTCCACGCCATCGCGGCGAGGACGGGCAGAACGAAGATCTTCGCCTTGACGCTGCGACGGCCGATCATGTCACGCCACTCCCTCCCGACGAGCGATCTCGGACGGCTCGGCGCTCGGGAGGCGGAGCCGTTTGAGCAACAACGCGTTCATCGCGACGATGAAGCTGGAGCCCGACATCGACAGCGCCGCGATCTCGGGCCGGAGCACCAGATCGAGGCTCGTGGCGAAGACGCCGGCCGCGATCGGGAGCGCGATCGCGTTGTACCCGACCGCCCAGCCGAGGTTCTGTCGCATCTTCCGGAGCGTCCCGCGCCCAACCGTGAGCGCGGTGGCCACGTCGAGCGGATCGGAGCGCATCAGCACCACGTCAGCCGTCTCGATCGCGACGTCGGTTCCCGCCCCGATAGCGATGCCGAGGTCGGCTGTGGCGAGCGCCGGCGCGTCGTTCACGCCGTCGCCGACCATCGCGACCTTCTTGCCCTGCGCCTGCAGCTCGGTGACCTTCGCCGCCTTGTCGCCGGGGAGCACCTCGGCGATCAGGTGCTCGATCCCGAGGAGTCCGGCGATGCGCCGGGCGGTGCCCTCGTTGTCGCCGGTCAGCATGACCACGTCGATCTCGGCGGACCGCAGCGACCGGACCGCATCCCTGGCCGTGGGGCGGGGCGCATCCGCGATCCCGAACAGGCCTGCCGGGCGGCCGTCGACCGCGACCACCACGGCGGTCCGGCCGCCCTCCGCCAGCTCGCGCCGGCGCGTCTCGAACGTGCCGAGGCCGACACCCTCTCGGGTCATCAGCCGGGCGTTGCCGACGGCCACCCGCTTGCCCTCGACCGTCGCCACGGCTCCATGTCCCGGGACGTTCTCGAACCCCTCTGCGCGCAGGCCGTCCGACGCACCCGCGTACGCGACGACCGCCTGCGCCAGCGGGTGATCGGACTCGCGCTCGACCGCTGCGGCCAGCCGCAGTAGTTCCTCCTCGGGCATCCCGTCGGCCACAACCTCGGTCACCTCCGGCTCGCCCTTCGTGAGCGTGCCGGTCTTGTCCATGACGACGGTGTCGATCCGGGCCGCCATCTCGAGCGCCATCGCGTTCTTGAACAGGATGCCCCGGGTGGCTCCGAGTCCGGTCCCGACCATGATGGCCGTCGGCGTCGCCAACCCCAGCGCGTCCGGGCACGTGATCACGACGACCGTGATGGCGAACAGCATCGCCTCCGAGGTTGAGGCGCCTGCGAGCGTCCATGCGGCGAACGTGACCGCTCCGCCGACCAGCGCAACGAGGACCAACCAGAAGGCGGCCCGGTCGGCGAGGCGCTGGCCGGGTGCCTTGGAGTTCTGCGCCTCCTGCACCAACCGAACGATCTGCGCGAGCGCGGTGTCGGCGCCGACCTTGGCCGCGCGGGCCCGAAGCGAGCCATTCGTGTTGATCGTGGCCCCGATCAGCTCCGAGCCCGGTCCCTTCGAGACCGGGAGGCTCTCGCCGGTGATCATCGACTCGTCGACCTCGCTGGTTCCTTCTTCGACCACGGCGTCGACGGGAACCTTCGCTCCGGGACGGATCAGGAGGAGGTCTCCGACCGCCACCTCGGCCGTGGCGATCTCGACGGGCTCCCCCTCGCGGAGGACGACCGCCATCGGCGGTGCGAGGTCGAGGAGCGTGCGGATCGCGTCGTTCGCCCCGCCACGGGCTCGCATCTCGAGCCAGTGGCCGAGCAGCACGAATGCCGCCAGCACGGTCACGGCCTCGTAGAAGACCTCGCCGCCGCCCGTGAACGTGACGACCAACGAGTACAGCCAGCCGGCACCGATCGCCGTGGCGACGAGCACCATCATGTCGAGGGTGCGAGCCCGCAGCGCTCGGACAGCGCCGTCGAAGAAGATCCACGCGGAGTAGAAGATCACCGGCAGGCTCAGGAGCAGCATGAACACGTCGTCGCGCAGACCGAACGGGCCTGGCGCCGTGAAGCCGAACACGTCGCGCCCGATAGGCGACCACAGCAGGATCGGAAGGGACAGGATCGCCGCGAGCAGGAACCGGTTCAGCATGTCGCGGGCCATCGCGTCCATCGACATCCCGGCGTGGCCGCCGTGGCCCATCGCATCGTGCGGCGAGACGGCAGCGGCTTCTGCGTGCTCGGCGTGGGCTCCGTGCTCCTCGTGCGCGGCCGGCTCGGCCATCGCGTCGCAGACGTGCTCCGGCACGGACTGCCCAGCGCAGTGATACCCGCACTCCTCGATCCACGTCCGAAGCTTCGCCACCGACGTCGCTCGAGGGTCGTAGGTGATGGTCGCCGTCTGCGCGACCGGATTGGCATCGACGGATGCCACCCCGGGACGTCGTTCGAGCACGCCCTCGACCACGATCTTCTCGCTCGCGAAGTTGAGGCCACCGACGTGGAAGACCCCGGTCTCGAGGCGACCCCGGTCGGCGTGGGCGGATGTCGATCGGCTGAGGTGGCCTTGGTGTGAGGGGTGAGTGTTGGTCGCGTCCTCCCGATCGACCTCGGACCCCATGTTGCCTCCCCAACCCGGCTGGACTACGCCAGCAGGTATCGCCATCCAGATGCTGGACCTGGGCCTGACGCGTCGCGCGCCCTGATCCCACGGACTACTCCATGTAGTACACCATCGGCGTCGGCTGCGCGACCGGCCACGTCGATCGTCCGTGAACGCGGTTCTCGCCGCATGAGCGTTTCCGCAACGATCCCGAACCTCGGACGAGCAAAGCGCCGTCTCAGCGGATGTGACCGATGCTCCTGTGGAGCTCGTAATCGCCATGCGAGACGGGGTCCATCTGTTCGTGCGAAGGCTGTTCGTGCGAAGGCGTTCCGGAGCCCGTCGAAGCGCCGCCCGTGAACGCCACGACCGCGAACATGATGACGAGCGTCACGAGATACAGGGCCGTGATCCTCACCAGCCACTTCACCAGCCACTTCATGACCGTACCTCCCGATCGATCTTGAACAGAGCGTGTCCCTGGCCGATGCGGCGCTCGTGAAGTCCTCGTGAAGACCGTGCGTGGTTCACGAACCCTGCGCAACGCACTTGGCGACCGCGCCCGGGAGGAAGGGGATCATCCCCTCCGGCCTTCGCGAGTCGGGATGAGGTTGAAGCTCGAGGTCGGTCCTTCCCCAGAACCCCTTCACCGCTCCTTCACAGGCTCTTCAAACGGGCCCTGAACGCTAGCGGCGATCGAAGGGCGAACGCAGCGAGGGAGAGGTGTCGACATGACGAACGGTCCGATCTCGCGGCGGGGGTTCCTGGCGGCGGCCGGTGTGGTCGCTGCCGGTGGTGCTACCGTCGCCCTGCTCGCGCGCACGACCGGGGGAGAAACAGCCCTCAAGAAGATCGAGCCGAACGACGGGATCGTCGCCGCGGTCGAGCGACAGCGCGGGAGAGCAGGCGCCACGCTCAAGCAGATCGAGCTCACTCCGACCTCCGGAGCGGTCGATCTCGGTAGTCGGACCGTCGACACGTGGTCCTACGATGCCCTCGTCCCGGGCGGCGAAGTGCGGGTGCGCGCCGGTGACGTCTTGCGTGCGGTGGTGCGGAACGAGCTCCCCGACCCCACGACGATCCACTGGCACGGGATCGCGCTTCGCAACGACATGGATGGAGTGCCCGACCTCACCCAGCCGGCGATCGCGCCCGAGACGGACTTCACCTACGAGTTCACGCTGCCGGATCCGGGCACCTACTTCTTCCATCCCCACACTGGGGTGCAGCTCGATAGAGGGCTGTACGCGCCGCTCATCGTCGAAGACCCCTCGGAGCCGGGCGCCTACGACCGGGAGTTCGTGGTCGTGCTCGACGATCGGCTCGGCGCGCGTCGCACGCCGGACGAGGTGCTTGAGGGCTTACGAGAGGGCATGGGCGCGACGTCCGGAAGCTCCGGCGGGGTGGACGGCATGGACATGGGTGGCGGCGATCAGGCCGGCGCGAGCGAGGGACCGTTAGGCAGCGACACGGGCGACGTTCGGTATCCGATGTACCTGATCAACGGACGTCCGCTGATGGAGCCGGCGACGTTCAGCGCGAAGCCCGGCGAGCGTCTCCGCCTGCGGATCATCAACGCTGGATCGGACACGCCCTTCCGCGTGGCCCTCGGCGGTCACCGGCTCACCGTGACCCATAGCGATGGCTTCCCCGTGGAGCCCGTGAACGTGGATGCGCTGCTCCTGGGCATGGGAGAGCGTTACGACGTCCTCGTGCAGATCCCTGAGACCGGCGCCTTCCCGCTGGTCGCCCGGGCAGAGGGGACCGCCATGGGCGCGTTGGCGGTGGTTCGGACAGGCTCCGGCGCGACCCCGATGCCCGACGTCGGTCCCGAGGAGCTCATGGGCCGGCTCCTGACCCTGTCCGACCTCCGCCCGAACGAAGAGGTGGCACTCCCGAGTCGCCAGCCAGACCGAACCTACACGGCGACGCTCACGGGCGACATGACCACCTACCGATGGGGCGTCCAGGCGGAGTCGGAGGAGGGCGTCACCCTACCGGTGCGACCGGGGGAGCGTGTCCGCTTGGTCCTCGACAACTCCACGATGATGTGGCACCCGCTGCACCTGCACGGACACACGTTCGAGGTCGTCACCGGCTCGGGCGCCGGGCCCCGGAAGGACACCGTGATCGTGCCCGCCGCAGCACGGATCACCCTTGACGTCGAGGCGGACAACCCTGGTCAGTGGGTGCTGCACTGTCACAACATCTACCACGCCGAGTCGGGGATGCTGACCGTACTCTCCTACGTGACCTGAACCAGGTCGCGGACGATGGTCCCGTCCCGCACGGTCGATCTTCCTTCAGGATCCAAGAGAGCTGGCTATCGTCCGAGTCGGGGCTGGGATGTTCCGAAGGCCGATGAAGCTGCACATCGGATACAGGTCCGTCTAGCTCTTGACGAGGGTCGCCGTCCGCCACCCCCGCACGGCGCTCACGAGCGCGATCTCGCCCGCCGACTCGAACGCCGACAACGTGATCGCCCGCTCGGTGAGCGTGCCGTCGGCGACCAGGGCCGTCCGCTCGCACCCGGGGAGCAGCCCGGCGTCCAGCGGCGGCGTCCACCATCCTCCGTCCAGGCGCACGGCGACGTTGGCGATCGTGGTCTCGGTGACCTCGCCACGGGTGTTCACCATCACCACGTCGTCGGCGTTGGGGAACCGCGCGCTCCGATCCTCGTAGGGGGCGCGCAGCGTCGTCTTGTGGAACAGGTACGGATCGGACGGATCGACCGGGTGGTCGCGGTCGATGGCGAGCCGTACGGGCTCGGGCCCAGGCGCGTAGGGCGCCGATCCCATCTCGACGTGACCTCGGCGGTCCAGCACCAGCCGAACGCGGGTGGCTCGGCCCGGGAACCGCACGGTCTCGCCCTCGAGGGCGCCGAGGATCGCCGCCTCGTCGAACGCGAAGCCGAAGTAGGTTGCCGAGGACCGCAGCCGGTCCAGGTGCTCCGGCAGACGGCGGTAGCCGGTGTCGGGCTCGTGGAGCAGGGTCTCGAACAGGCGGAACGGGGGCCGGCGGGCCGTCAAGACGCGTGCCTTCGCGATCGTCTCGCCGTACTCGGCCCCTGCGCTCGAGTCCCACGTGATGCCGCCACCGACGCCGTACTCGGTCGCGCCGGTCCGCGCGTCCTGGACCGCCGTGCGGATCGCGACGTTGAAGCGGGCGCGCGGACCGGCGCCGTCCGGGGCGAGGTAGCCGACCGTCCCGCAGTACAGGCCGCGCGGCGAGTCTTCGAGCGCCGCGATGACCCCCATGGTCGAGACCTTGGGTGCGCCGGTGACCGACCCGCACGGGAACAGCGCGTCGAACACCGAGGCGAGCGAAGCGTCGTGACGAAGGTCGGCCTCGACCGTGGACGTCAGCTGCCACACGGTCTCGTACCGCTCCGCCTCGAACACGTCGGACCAGGTCACGGTGCCCTCGCGGGCGACGCGGCCGATGTCGTTCCGCAGCAGATCGACGATCATCACGTTCTCGGCGCGGTCCTTCACCGAGCCCTGAAGGCGCTCGCGGATCGCCTCGTCCTCGGCGAGCCACCGCCCGCGCGGCGCCGTGCCCTTCATGGGCTTCGTGCGGATCCGGGAGCCGTCGATCCGGAAGAACAGCTCGGGAGAAGCCGACAGCACGCGGAACCGCCCGGTGTCCAGGAACGCGGCGTAGGCGCCGCGCTGCGCGTAGCACAGATCGCGGTACAGGCCGCGGGGGTCGCCGGTCACCGTGGCGCGGAGCCGCAGCGTGTGGTTGACCTGGTAGGTCTCGCCCGCGGCGATGTGCCGACGGATCTGGGCGATGGCGGCGTCGTACGTGCTCCGGTCCACGCTGGGCTCCCAGGCCGTGGGATCGGTGGTCGACGCGTCGTCGGGCGGCGCGGGCAGGACGGTCTCCTGGCGCCCCTCGAACATGCCGAACCACGCGAGCGGCAGGTCGGCGAACGCGTCGCTGGCCGGCCGGTCGCGGACGGCCAGGGCGGGGTCGAACCCCGGCGCGGCTTCGTAGCCGACGAACCCGGCGACCCAGAGCCCCCGGGCGGTCGCGCCCTCCGCGGCCTCCACGACGCCGCGCACCTCCGAAGGCTCCGTGGCCTCGAGCACCCCGACGGGCTCGATGAGTCGGAAGCTCGGCTCGGCCCCGGTCAGGTCGTCGAAACGCGCCTCGATCACGCCCGGAACGATACGCGGCCGACCCGGATAGGTAGCCTGTGGCCATGCCCTCTGTGCTCGTCGCCATGTCGGGTGGGGTCGATTCGTCGGTCGCCGCATGCCTGCTCGACGAGCAGGGCTACGAGGTGATGGGTTCGCACATGTCCCTGGTCCACCTCGACGGGGTCGAGCACGGCTGCTGCGGGCCGGCGGCGCGCGCCGATGCCGCCGAGGTGGCGCGGATCGCCGGCGTCCCCTTCGAGATCTGCGACCTGACCCTCGAGTTCGAGGAGAAGGTGATCGGCGACTTCGTGGCCGAGCACGCCGAGGGACGGACGCCGAACCCCTGTGCCCGCTGCAACGGCGAGATCAAGTTCGGTGCGTTCCTGCGCCGGGCCGACCAGCTGGGCATCGACATGGTCGCCACCGGGCACTACGTCCGCGGGGTCCGCGCCGACCAGGGCACGTGGCATCTCTACCGTGGCGCGGACCCCGCGAAGGACCAGAGCTACATGCTCCACATGCTCGGTCAGGATCAGCTGGCGCGGTCGCTGTTCCCGGTGGGCGGGTTGCCCAAGGCCGAGACCCGCCGGCTCGCTGCACGGTTCCGGCTCCCGGTCGCGACCAAGCCCGACTCGCAGGATCTGTGCTTCGCGCCGGCGGGGGACGCCGGCGGGTTCGTGCGTTCCCAGGCCGAGGGCCTGATCCACGGGGGCGGCGAGATCGTCGATCCGGGCGGCCGTGTGCTCGCCGAGCACGACGGCACGTTCGCCTTCACGGTCGGGCAGCGGCGGGGCCTCGGGGTCGCGACGGGCTCCCCCGTCTACGTGCTCGAGCTCGACGCCGAGGCCAACCGCGTCGTCGTGGGGCCCCAGGAGCTGCTCGCGCGTCGCGGCTTGGTTGCCGACCGCGCCAGCTGGGTCGCGGGCGGCCCCCCGGCCGACGGTCCGTTCGAGGCCGAGGTTCGGATCCGGTACCGAGGCGAGGACGTCACCGCGGTTGTGACGCCTGACCGCGACGACTTCACCGTCGAGTTCCGCACCCCTCAGCGCTCGGTCGCGCCGGGGCAGAGCGCGGTCGTCTACCGTGGTGACGAGCTGCTGGGCGGAGGCCGGATCGTGTCGTCGATGCGATGAGGAGGGCGTGATGGGCGAGCATCCGAACGAGGCCGTCGTCAGGGACGCCTTCCGGACCTACGGCGCCGACGACCTGAACGCCTTCGCGTCGCTGTTCACCGACGACGTCGTGTGGCACGTGCCCGGGACCAACCGGTTCGCGGGGCGATTCGACGGCATCGAGGCCGTGAAGGACCGCCTGCGGCGGATCGACGAGTCCGGCATCACGTTCGAGCTCGAGGTCCACGACGTGCTCGCCAACGACGAGCACGCCGTCGCGCTGGTCCAGCTGCATGTGCGGAACGGCGATGGACAGCGCTACGACCAGCAGCAGGTGCAGGTCTGGCACTTCCGCCAGGGCCGGTGCCACGAGTATTGGGCGATGAACCAAGATCAGGCGGTCCTGGACCTGCTGCTCGGCTGACACCGGGTTGCGCACACGGTGCGCTCGGCGCAGACTTGAGTTCGTTCGCTGACTCGGAAGGGGGACGGGATGAGCGATCATCCGAACGTCGAGGCGACCCGCTCGGCCATCGAAGCGCTGATGAAGGGCGACATGGTGGGCATGGCCGCAGGGATCGCGGACGATGCCGTTTGGCACGTGCCCGGGAACCACGCATGGTCGGGCGACTATCGTGGCAAGGCGGAGGTCGTGGGTCGGTTCCAACGCATGGCCGAAGCGGGGATCACCACCCGCGTCGAAGAGCTTCACGACGTCGTCGGGAACGACGAGCACGTGGTCGCGATGGTGCGGTTCGCGATCGATGGGCCCTCGGGCAGCGCCAGCCAGACTTCGGTGTGGATCTTCCACGTGAACGACGGCCTAGCCGTCGAGTTCTGGGCCCGCAACGAGGACCAGGCCGCGATCGACGCGCTGATCGGGTCGTAGGGGGTGTCGCGGGGCGCGCCGACCTCGTCGGCGCGCCCCGCTACGATGCCGGGGTGAAGCTGCTCCGTCGGCGCGCGAAGTCCTTCGACATCCAGATCCAGGACCTGGTCCTGCACATCAGCGCGCCCGAGGACTACGCCGAGGAGTCGCGCGCGGCCGCCCTGTCGTTCTGGGAGCAGCTCGAGTCCTACGGTCTGCGCCACCCGGATTTCCGAACATCGAAGCGCCCGCTGGCCCAGGTCACGACCGACGCGCCCGACATCGTGAAGGAGGTCGTGTCCGCGGCCGCGGCTGCCGGCGTCGGGCCCATGTTCACGCTCCGCGGCGCGGTGGTCGACCAGGTCGGGCGGTTCCTCGGCGAGCAGCTATCGGAGGTCACGGTCGCGTGCGACGGTGACTACTTCATCAAGGCGAGGAAACGGCTGAAGCTCGCGGTCAAGCGCCGGGGGGGCGAGCCCATCACGGTGGCGCTCGAGCCCGACGCGGCGGGCGTCGGCGTGTCGACCACCCTGGGTCGTGGCAAGCAGGGCACCGGGCCCGACGGGCTCGCGGTGATCGCAGGGACGTGCATGCTCGCCGACGCGGCCGCCGCAGGGGTGCAGGCCTGTCTGCCCAAGGAGGACGGGTTCGGCATGGCGCTGCACTACCTGCAGCGCGTGCCGGGCGTCTTCGGCGGCGTCGTGGTCGTCGGCGACCGGATCGGGGTGAGCGGCCAGGTGGAGATCGCGGGATGAGCGACGCCGTTGACCGCCGTCGCGCCGAGGCGAAGGTCCGGGTCGAGGAGCTCCGCGAGCTCATCAACTTCAACTCCTACCGCTACCACGTCCTGGACGACCCCGAGGTCTCCGACGCCGAGTACGACGAGCTCGCCCGCGAGCTGCACGCGCTCGAAGACGAGTTCCCCGAGCTGATCACGCCGGATTCGCCGACCCAACGCGTGGGAGGGACCCCCGCGGACCTGTTCGCGCCGGTCGCCCACAGCGCGCCGATGCTGTCGCTCGACAACGCGTTCTCCCCGGAGGAGCTGCAGGCGTGGGCCGGCCGCGTCGCCAAGGGGCTCGGCGGGCTCGACGGCGTCCGGTTCGCCTGTGAGCTGAAGATCGACGGGGTCGCGTGCGCTCTCACGTACGAGCGCGGGGTGCTCATACAGGCGGCCACCCGCGGCGACGGGCGGACCGGCGAAGACATCACGGCGAACGTGCGTACCGTGCGCGGGGTGCCGCCCCGGCTGCTCGGCGCCGGCCCGCCCGAGGTGATCGAGGTCCGCGGCGAGATGTACCTGCCCGTGAAGGCGTTCGAGGGGTTGAACGAGGGCCTGACTCGCGCCGGGAAGAAGCCGTTCGCCAACCCGCGGAACGCTGCGGCGGGCTCGCTCCGCCAGAAGGACCCGAAGGTCACGGCGTCGCGCCCCCTGCGCCTGTGGGTGCACTCGTTCGGAGCGGCAGAGGGCGTGTCGTTCGACACGCACATGGGCTTCCTCGCCTGGGCCTCCGAGGTGGGGCTCCCGGTGCCGCCAACGACCGAAGGGCGGGACTCGATCGACGACGTGCAGGCGTTCCTCGACCACTGGGAGGGGCACCGCCACTCGGTCGACTGGGAGGTCGACGGCGCGGTGATCAAGCTCGATCGCACGGAGCAGCAGCGCGAGTTGGGCGCCACGTCGCACGCGCCGCGGTGGGCGATCGCGTACAAGTTCCCTCCCGAGGAACGCACGACGTTCCTGAAGGCGATCGACACACACACCGGGAGGACCGGCAAGGTCACCCCGTTCGCGGTGCTCGAGCCGGTGTTCGTCGGTGGTGTCACCGTCACCTACGCGACCTTGCACAACGAGGACGAGGTCCTGCGCAAAGACGTGCGCGTGCGCGACACCGTGATCGTGCGCCGCGCCGGCGACGTGATCCCCGAGATCGTCGGGCCTGTGCTCTCCAAGCGGAAGAGGGGCGCGCGCCGCTGGAAGATGCCCGCGACCTGCAACGCGTGTGGGACGCCGCTGGTCCGCGCCGAGGGCGAGGCAGACCACCGATGCCCGAACAAGCGCGGCTGCCCCTCGCAGGGCCTCGAGTGGCTGTTCCATTTCGCCGGGCGCGGCGCGATGGACATCGAGCACCTGGGCTACATGACGGTCATGCGGCTGCTCGAGAAGGGGCTCATCGAGGATCCGGCGGATATCTACGCGCTCGACACCGAGAAGATGTCGCAGGTCCCCGGGTTCAAGGACAAGGCCACCACGAACGTCCTGACCCAGATCGCGGCATCGAAGGACCGGCCCATCTGGCGGCTGCTGGTGGGCTTGAACATCCGCCACGTCGGTGGGCACGTTGCGCTCGTGCTATCGCGGGCGTTCAGGTCGATCGACGCGATCGCCGCGGCGACCGTCGAGGAGATCGACGCCGTGCCCGAGATCGGCCCCGAGATCGCTGCGAGCGTGAGCGGGTGGTTCGACGACCCGGAGAACGTCGAGCTGATCGAGAAGCTCCGCGCTGCCGGGGTGCGGCTGGGCGATTCCGAGCAGGGGCGCGCGGTGGAAGGCCCGAGGCCGCTCGAAGGCCAGACGATCGTGATCACCGGCACGCTGCCGACGCTCTCGCGCGAGCAGGCGGCCCAGCTGGCGGAGGATGCGGGCGCCCGGGTGGCGTCGAGCGTGTCGAAGAAGACCTCGTGGGTGCTGCTCGGCGAGAACCCCGGCTCGAAGCTCACGAAGGCCGAGCAGCTCGGCGTCGAGACGATCGACGAAGCCGAGTTCCTCCGGCGACTGGAGGAAGCCATCCCGTGACCAAGAGAACCTATCGGATCCAGCCGGTCGATGGTCTTGGCCGGGCGCTCGTGATCCTCCTCGCCGTCGACGGCGCGCTGTCCCTCGTGAACGGCGTCATCACGTTCGGATCCTGGCGGACCCAGCGGTTCGTGATCGACGTCTCCGGTCGATCCGGGGGTGTGGGGGATCCGTTCGTGATGTGGCCGCAGGCGCGCGGAGCGGGCATCGGCGCCGTCGCATCGCTCGTGGGTGTCACGGTCGTCGTGGTGTGGCTCATCTGGCAGCACCACGCCACCGCCAACCTGTGGGCGCGCGGCTTCCCAGGGCTCAGCACGAGCCCGGGGTGGGCGGTCGGGTGGTGGTTCGTGCCGTTCGCGAACCTCGTCCTGCCTTTCCTTTCGGTACGCGAGCTCGACCGGCGCTCGACCGGCGACGGCAGGGACCGGGGCAGCGGTGCCGCGCTCGGGTGGTGGTGGGCGGCGTACCTCCTCGCGACCCTCGGACCCGCGGTCGCGTTCATCGGGGTGTTCACGTCGCAGGTATCGCGGTGGGTCGATGCCGTCGATCGAGGTCAGGGGATGATCGACATGACGTCCGTGATGCGCGAGCTCGCGGTGTGGACCTTGGCCGGGGCGATCTTGCGTGTCGCGGCCGCCGTGCTGGCGATGCAGGTCGTGTGGCGTATCACGCGGGCGCAGGAGGACGTGGTGCGGCGGCCGCTCCCGTCGAGACCCGACACGTGGGGTGCTGGGAGCCTCCCACCTGGCTAGACTCCGTCGGCGATCACGGGGGGTGGGCCGAACGGCGTTCGTCATCGATGGAAACGCGCTCGCTGCCACGCTAGAGGCCGAGATCGAGCACGAGGTCTCGGTGCTGCGGCTCTCCGACGTCCGTCCCGGGCTCGCGACCGTCCTCGTGGGTGGTGCCGACCAGGCGGCCCGGTGGTACGAGCGGCATCTGCACCGGCTCGCGGGGAGGCTCGACTACCGCTACGTCACCGTGGACCTGCCTGCCGACGTTGAGCTCGCCGACGTGCAAGGGGCGATCGGCCGTCTGAACGCCGACCCGCGGATCACCGGGATCCTGGTCCTTCGTCCGCTCCCGGCGCACCTGCCCGAACACGCGGTGAGCGAGGCCGTCTCGCCGCACAAGGACATCGAAGGGATGCACCCGGAGAACGTGGGGCTGTTGGCGATGGGGGTGCCGCGATTCATCCCGTCGACGCCTGCAGCGTGTTTCTATCTGCTGGACGCGTACGCCCGCGAGCACGAGGACGACCTGCAGGCCTTCTACCGCGGCAAGACGCTCGTGGTGGTCGGGCGCTCGGACAGCGTCGGCAAGCCGGCCGCGTTCCTGGGACTCCAACGGAACCTGACCGTGGTGGTGTGTCACAGCCACACGGCCAAGGCCGGTCTCCTCGAGACCTTCACGCGACAGGCCGACATCCTGGTGGTGGCGGCCGGGAGTCCCGGCCTGATCCGCGGTGACGCCGTGAAGGAGGGCGTGGTCGCCATCGACGTCGGGATCAACGCCGTGCAGGACGCGACGTCGGGCGAGGTCCTCATCGGGGGCGACCTCGATTATCCGTCGGTGGCCGAGAAGGCCGAGGCGATCACGCCGGTGCCCGGGGGCGTCGGACCGATCACGGACGTGTGGCTGGTCGGCAACGCGCTCGCGGCGGCGGCGATGGCCTCGCAGGTCGAGCCTCGGTTCGGGGCGCTCGTGACGCACCGGCTGCGCTCGACGTCCGGCTAGACTGCGCCGGTCATGCCCGTCGAGATCGACATCGACCATGTCGCGAAGCTCGCGCGCCTCGCGCTCTCTGACGAGGAGAAGGCGCAGCTGCGGGAGCAGCTCGGTCTGATCCTGGAGCACGCGGCGAAGGTCGGCGAGGTCGCGGCTTCAGACGTCCCGCCGACCACGTCGCCGATCCCGCGGGCGAACGTCTTCCGCGAAGACGTCCCCGAGCCGTCGCTGCCGGTGGACGAGGCCGTGCGCAACGCGCCGGAGCGCGAGGATGACCGGTTCCGCGTCCCGCGGATCGTGGAGACCGGCTCGTGAGCGAGCTCTGCGACCGGACCGGGACCGAGCTGTCGGCGATGCTCGCCGACGGCTCGGTCACGGCGACCCAGATCGTGGCGTCGACGCTCGCGCGGATCGACGAAGTCGATCCGCGCGTGAAGGCCTACCTGACGCCGACGCCGCAGCTCGCGCGCGAGCGGGCCGACGAGCTCGATGCCTACCTGTCCACGGGAGCGCCACAGAGCCCGGCCGCGGGCATCCCGGTCGCGCTCAAGGACGTGTTGGCGACCAACGGTATCCGCACGACCTGTGGGTCGAAGATCCTCGAGACCTACGTGCCGCCGTACGACAGCACCGCGTGGACGCGGCTGTCCGGGGCCGGCGCGGTGCTCGTCGGCAAGACCAACTGCGACGAGTTCGCGATGGGCTCGTCCAACGAGAACTCGGCATACGGCGCGGTCCACAACCCGTGGGACCTGGACCGGGTCCCCGGCGGATCGAGCGGCGGTTCGGCCGCGGCGGTCGCGGCGGGCGAGGCGGTTTGGGCGCTCGGAACCGACACCGGCGGCAGCGTCCGTCAGCCGGCGTCGCTCTGCGGCGTGGTGGGGCTCAAGCCCACCTACGGGAGGATCAGCCGGTACGGCTTGATCGCGTTCGCGTCCTCGCTCGACACCGTTGGCACGTTCACACGGAGCGTGGGTGATGCCGCGTCGATGCTCGGCGTGCTCGCCGGTCACGATCCGCGCGACGCGACCTCGATCGACGAGCCGGTGCCCGACTACCCCGCGACGCTCGGCGCCGGCGACCTGAAGGGTGTGCGGGTCGGCGTGATCGCGGAAGCGTTCGGCGAGGGCGTCGAGCCCGGCGTGGCGGCGTCGGTCCGCCACGCGGTCGACCGGCTCGCCGTCATAGGCGCCGAGGTCGGCGAGGTCTCGCTGCCGCACGCGGGGTACGCGCTGTCGGCCTACTACCTGATCGCGCCGAGCGAGGCATCGTCGAACCTCGCGCGCTACGACGGCGTCCGCTACGGGTTCCGCGCCGAGGGCGAGCATGCCGACTCGGTCGCGATGATGTTCGCCACACGCGGCCACGGCTTCGGGCCCGAGGTGAAGCGCCGGATCATGCTCGGCACGTACGCGCTCTCGGCCGGCTACTACGAGGCCTACTACGGCCAGGCGCAGAAAGTCCGGACGCTGGTCATCCGCGACTACGAGCAGGCGTTCCAGAACTACGACGTGCTCGTGTCACCGACGTCACCGACGACGGCGTTCAAGATCGGCGAGAAGGCCGACGACCCGATGGCGATGTACCTGAACGACATCTTCACCATCCCCGCGAACCTCGCGGGCGTGCCCGCGATGAGCGTGCCGTGCGGTCTGGATGAGGCCGGGTTGCCGGTGGGGATCCAGCTCACGGCGCCCGTGCTCGACGAGGCGACGCTGTTCCGCGTGGGCCACGCGCTCGAGTCAGATCTCGAGCTGGATCTCCGCCCGCCCCTGCTCGTCGGGGTCTGAAACGGCCTCGGCCTCGCGACGCGCCGTCCCACCCGCCGACACGATGAGCGCCACACTCGCGAGGATCAGGGCGCCGGCCATCACGACCTGGACGCTCAGTTCCTCGCCGAGCAGGATCACCCCGAGCGTGATCGCCACGATCGGGTTCACGTAGGCGTAGGTGGACACGAGCGACGTGCGGACGTTCCGCAGCAGCCACAAGTAGCAGCTGAACCCGACGAACGAGCCTGCCACGATCAGCCAGGCGAGCCCGAGCCAGGACTGGGTGGTGATGGCAGCGACGTCGAGCTGACCGAGCTCGCCGAACGCGATCGCGACAGCGAGGATGACGCCGCCGCCGACCAACTGTTGCATGCCGCTGCCCAACAGCGGCGCCTGCGGCAGGGGGGCGGTGCGCGCGTAGAGCGAGCCGGCGGTCCAGCACAGCGTGGCGGCGACCGCGACCAGCATCCCGCCGAGCGGCGCGTGCCCGCCGCTCGCGGTGGCCGCCACGAGCGCGGCGGCGCCGCAGAACCCGCCGACGAGTCCGACGATGACCCGCCACCCGAGCGGAGCGCTACGGAAGATGACCCGATCGAACAGGGCGAGCCAGATCGGGATCAACGCGATGATGAGCGACACGATCCCGGTCGGCGTGCCCATGTTCTCCGAGATCGCGACCAAAGCGTTGCCACCGAGCAGCAGGAAGACCCCGACGATGCCGGCCGCGCGCCATTGCGTCGCCGTCGTCCGCTCACCGGTTCGGACCGACGTCCACGCGAACAGCACCGCGCCCGCGAAGAGGAACCGCGTGGCGGCGCCGAGCAGGGTGGGGGCGCTCTCGTTCACCTTCTCGATGCCGAGGTAAGTGGTTCCCCAGACGAAGTACAGCGCGCCGAGGATCGTCCAGACCTTCGCCGTCGACGGGGCGGCGACGCGGGTCTCGGACATCTCCCCAGGATACGGGCGGGTGCTTGTCCGTCCGTCGGCGATGTCAACAGGTTGACGCGCAGGCAGCCACTTCCCGCCGTCGATCGTCAACCTGTTCACGATGAACACCTAAGTCGCAGTCGTGAGCCTGTTGACGATCATGCGGGGCGGGACG
>CAZZND010000033.1:0-23321 GCA_964655465.1 uncultured Actinomycetes bacterium | reverse complement strand
TCGAGGAGGTCGTGGCGTTCCTGAAGGCCAACGTCGGCGGTGGTCGCCCCGCGCCGGAGCGGGACACGATGGTCAAGGACGCCTTGGCCAACGGACTCCCTCGGGCTCGTCAGACGTTCGCGTCGCACTGCGAGGTGGCGCAGCGGTTCGCCGGCTGGCTCGGCTTCGGCTCGGGCACGGGCCACGATAGCCTCGATCCGGCGGCGCGGCGCGGTCATCGATCTGGTGCTCGAGCGGTCCCGGCTCACCCGTTCCCAGTTCGTGTTCATCGAAACGCGAGGTCGCCCCGCCATCTTCTGGCAGACGCAGAAGGCGGCCAAGGCCGCGAACCCGGGGGCGAGGATCCCGCGTGCCCGTGCGATCCCAGAGGGCTTCGAGATCGCGATCGACACGCGCGAGCGCTACCCCTACCGGTTCGCGAACCGAGGTGTGAGAACAGCGCGGGCGGCGCTTCGCGTCGGCGACTACGCGATCCTCGCCGATGGCGACCCGATCGCATCCGTCGAGCGCAAGACCCTCGAGAACCTGGCTTCCTCGCTCTCGGACGGCACGCTCGCCTTCCAGATGCAGCGGCTCTCGGAGATCCCCTCGGCCGCGGTCGTGGTCGAGGCTCGTTATGCGGCCCTGTTCAAGCTCGAGCATGTCTCGGGTGCCTGGCTCGCCGACATGCTCGCCCGCCTGCAGGTGCGTTACCCGGAGGTGCCGGTCGTCTTCGCCGACTCGCGCAAGTTCGCCGAGGAATGGACCTACCGGTTCCTGGCCGCAGCGCTGGCCGAGGCTCCTGGGTAGGACGGGAGCCCTCCCGAGTGCTACTCCCGCGGCGTCGGTCGGCCGCGTCACCCCGCCGGATCACTCGCATCCTCGACGGAGAACAGCGGGGTCGGACCCATCCGGACGGGCGACACCCGGAAGCCGGCCGCCTCGAGCTCGGGGATCCGTTCCGAGACGAACACCGGCCGTGTCCTCACCTGAGCTCGGACGTAGTCGACGAGCGAGGCCGCGACCCCCTCCTGGTCATCGGCGGCGTAGGTCTCGTGGAACGCGAGGTCCGTTCGTCCTTCCTCCACGTGCGCGACGTAGTAGGACGGATAGAGCATCTCCCAGTCGAGGAAGATGATCGCATCCTCGGGGAGCTCGCGGACCGTGGCGGTCAGCAGCGGGTGCAGGGTCTCCGCCACGAAGGCGTCGTACGGGAAGCCCTCGAAACCGAACGCAGGTACCTCGCCCTCGACGGCGGCGGGCAGGTTGCTGCGTGCGATCGGAAGGATCCCGATCGCCACCGCGAGGAGAGCTACCACGATCGCGGGCGCGGGCGAGGGCACCCGGAGCCGTTCGACGCCGCGGACCACGGCCGTGAGACCGACCGCGGACAGGAGCGCGATCAGCAGGTACGCGGGGATGTAGAAGACGTAGATCAGATCCCCGATGTCGTAGTTGAACGCGTACACGAGATGGATCGCGAGGGCGACCGCCAGGAGCATGGCGGTGCGCCAGCGCCGCAGGGCCAGCCACACGAGGCCGCCCACCGCACTCACCACGACCGGGATCCCCGACTCGTGAGGCAGGCCCGACGAGAACGCCTCTGCCCTCCGTGCGAACAGCCCGGGATCGCGGAACATCAGCGACGAGAACTGTCGGGCGGTCACGTCGAAGCTGAGCCGGTCGAACACGCCATCGATCTGATCGGCCGCGAGGGCGAGGGCGATCCCGCATACCGCCCCCGCGCCGGCAGGCATCCAGAGGCCGCGGAAGGCTCGTGCGGAGAACACTCCGCCGCCGGTCACCCGTCTCGCGGACAGCGCGAGGAACAGGACGACAGCCGGCAGGTACAGCCCGATCGTGAAGTGCACGCCCAGGCTGAGCCCGCCCGCGACCCCGGCGGCCACGAGCCATCGAGGCCGGGCGGTGCCTTCCCAGAGCAGGAGGCCGGCGAGCACGCAGAGCCCCAGGACCGCGGCGGACGTGTAGACCTCGGCGATGACGGCCTGCGACCAGAACGTCGGCGCGACCGCGACCGCGAGTGCGGGGACGACCGAGACTGGCTTGGAACAGCCGAGCAGCCTGGCCGCGATGTAGAGCATGGCCCCCGTCGCACCACCCATCACGGCAGACAAGGCAGAGACCCGGGTCGGGAAGTCACCGAGCGGGATGGTCGCGAACGCGCGGCCGATCAGCGTGTACAGCTCGTACCCGGTCGGATGGGTGTGACCCAGCAGCCGGGCCATCGTCTGGAACTCCCCGCTGTCATCGATCAGGAGCCCGTTCGCGAGCGTCCGGAGGAAGAGGGACGAGACCGCGACGAGGAGGATCAGCGCCATGCCGGCGTCGACGCGGTCGAGCCCCGATCCTCCGGCGGCACCCGGTGCCTCGTTGGCGATCATGTGCCTTGAGCGGGACACCCGCGGAGTCTAGGCGTGGGTCCCAGCATCGTGGCCTCAGGCGCGGTTGTCACCGCGAGGCGCGGGTGAGTGACGACGCCACCACGACAGAGGCGGCCGCTGCGACGAGGGCGCCAGCGCCGAACAGCACCGCGGGGCCCAGCGACGCGTACACGACGCCACCGATGGCGGCCCCCGCCACCGGCCCTATGCCCAACGTGGTCATGTACAGGAGCGCCTGCCCGGTATTCCGACGGCTCTCCGGCACGAGACGGCCCACGGCCACCACGAGCGCTGCGGACGTCAGGCCGTACGCCACTCCGACGGCCATGCGAGCGACGGCCGTCACCACCGGATCCGCCGAGAGCGCAAGAGCAGTGAGCGTCGCGACGTATGTGCTCGCACCGGCGCTGTAGAGGGCGCGCAGGCCGAACCGCGCTCCGAGCCACGAGCTCGCCCGGAAGATCGGGATCTCCACGGTTGCCGCGATGCTCGCCGCCAGGCCCACGAGGAAAAGGTCTCCGCCCTGCGAGACGATCAGCACGGGGATGAACGTGAGACCCGCCCAGGTGGCGGCGCTCGCCACGAGCAGCGCGCCGAGCAGTCGAGCGAAGCCGGGTGACGCGCGCACTACCGCGACCGCCGAAGCGAGGGGATGACCGGATGGCTCCGGGGCGACCGGCGAGATGAGGACAGAACGGGAAGCGATCGCCGCCTGCACGAGGGCACCGCTCGCATACAACGGCAGCATCGGTTCCAACCCGACGCGCTGGTAGATCGCTCCGGCGATCACGATCACTACAGCCCACCCAGCACTGGCCCACAGGCGGATGTTCCCGTAGTCGTGCATCCGATCGGGCCCCAGGTAGCCGAGGGCGAGCGTATCGGACAGCGCCACCGTGGGAGCCTGGGCCGCCCCGAGGGCGGCCGACAGGCCGAAGATGGCCCAGGCACCCGAGCCCGCGGCGAACAGCGCGAGTGCCAACGATGCCGACGCCAACGACGAGAGCGCCAGGGTACGCGACGCTCCCATCCTCGCGTCGGCGAGGTGACTCCAGATGGGAGCTGCGAGCACTCCGGCGAGCGAAGCTCCGGAGACGACGAGGCCGATCCGATCGGTCGTGAGCCCCCGATCCTGCAGCAGGAGCACGAAGAAGGGGATCAGGAAGGCACCGGTGGCTCCGATGACGAAGAACAACGCCCGAACGTGAACGCGCCCCGAGGTGATGCCGCTCACGAGCCGCCGTCACTCACACGCCAAGCGGGCGTCACCCCAGTCGGCGTGGTCCCAACCCACGCCGTCCCCGGCAGGCTTCACTTCGAGGTCGAGCATCTGGACCCTTGTGACGTCGGCGTACACGGGCACGGACGCCTGCGAGCCGAGCACCACACCGCTGACGAACAGCTCCTGCCCGTCGCCGACGACGCGGAAGAGCACCGTCCCCCGGTCCCCAACCTCATCGTCGACGCCGACGTCGGCGAGGAACGCCGTGCACTCCCCATCGAGGTCAAGCCGTACGGTCGAGGGTGCATGGACCCCGAGGCCACGCTCGAACGTCTGGCCGTTGAGGGTGATCGTGATGCCATCGCCGGAGGCCTTCTCCCCGTTGCTCATGTCCCGCTCCACGTCGCCCCAGCCGTTGGAGCTGTCGATCCACTCCAGGTCGCTCAGGTACGTCACCGGCCCCGCGACGGAAGGTGTGGGTGATGGTGGCGGCGCAGGACGCTCGACGGCTCCGATGTCGGGGATGCCACCCGACGCGCGCGGGTTGCCCGCGAGGTCGGTGCTTCCGGCCGCGGGGATGTAGGCCCCCGCGTCCACGGCGGGCGAGGACTCCTGCAGGCCGAAGTCACCCGCGGCGGGATCGGTGAACCTCGGGTCGGCGAATATCGAGCGGCGATCGTTGCCCGTCGCCTCTCGATAGGTCTCGAAGTCGCCGTGATCGACGCCCTCCCACTCCCACACACCCCGGTCGCCCGCGGCCGAGAAGAAGAGGTTGTTGTCAAGGATGTTCCTCTCGTTCTCCTCGTAGGGGTTCTCGATGAAGACCCCGCCCGGCCCCGCGTAGACGATGTTGTTGGCGATCACGTTGTCGCGCGTGTCGAACTGGATCAGCAGCTCCACGTCGGCGCTGTTGTAGAAGGTGTTGTTCACGATGACGCAGTCCTCGGTGCTTCCCCGCCGCCGGTCGTACCCGCCGATGGCGAGGCCGATGGCAGTGGCGTCGTACACGAGGTTGTTGCGCGCGGTGATCGACCGGGTGGATCGACCCGCGTGCTCGCTCGCGAGCTCGATCCCGATGTTCACGTCGTGGATCACGTTCTGCTCCACCAGCACGTCCCGTCCACCATCCACGTAGATGCCGTCGGCGCTCCGGTCCTCGCCGTAGGCGGGGTTCCCGTAGGAGTCGATGTTGTACACGTGGTTGCCACGGATCACCCCGTTGCGAGCCTGGTCGACCCTGGGGTCCGGAGCCGTGCCCTCGAAGCCGATGACGTCGATCCCGATGTTGTTGTTGTCATGGACCACGTTGTCGATGACCTCGAACCCGTCGACGTTGCCGTTCAGCACGAGCGATTCGCTGGAGCCGAGTCGGAGGTGGTCAACCTCGTTCCCCGCGATCACCAGGTCGCCGATCGCGTGCCCCGGATCCGTCCCGTACACGGCGATGCCGAAGGCGTCGCCTCCGTTCCTGCCCTCGA
Organism: uncultured Actinomycetes bacterium; assembly: GCA_964655465.1. Taxonomy (GTDB): domain Bacteria; phylum Actinomycetota; class UBA4738; order UBA4738; family HRBIN12; genus AC-51. The sequence continues at coordinate 18,240 of CAZZND010000033.1, read as the reverse complement.
ACGTGGTGCCCATCTCGTGGATGTGGTTGTCGAGGATCCGCACGTGATCCGCCGCCCCGGTGACGAAGATCCCGACCGGGTTGTGCCCGGCCTCCGACGTCCAGTAGTTGCGGATCTCGAAACCCTGGATCGTGACGTAGCGCTGTGAGTCGATCGTCACCATCCCGGACTGGCCGTTCGGCACCTCCAGGTTCGTGCCGTCCAGGACGGGATGCTCGTCGGGATGGTTCCGGAACGTGATGGGGCCCTCGGCCTCGGAGCCCGACACGTTGATGTCGACGCGCTGGTCGTACACGCCCTCGCGCACGAACACGGTCGAGCCGGGGACCACGGTGTCGGCCGCCTTCTGCAGGGTCGCCCACGGGGCGGACTCGGTCCCGTCGTTCGCATCATCGCCGTCGGGTGCCACGTAGTACATGGGAGCCTCCTGCAGGGGCGCCGGCGTCCTGGTCGCGAGCGCCCACGCGGTGAGGGCGAACATGCCGCCCATCGCGACGCCATAGGCCACCTTCCCCGGGAGCGATGCCACGTTCGGAATGTAGGTGCGCAGCCCACCGCGACGCAACGCTCAACGAACATGCGCGTGCTCGTTTCACGAGAGGAGGCGCGATCGCACGAGCAGAGAGATCAACAGCAGCAGCATGAACAGCGATCACCTCAGGTGGGGCCGAAGCCTCCGTCGGATCTGGCGTTCGACGACGTCGAAGTCCGGGGCATCAGGCACGTACCCGGTCATCTCGCGCTCCCATCCCGACGCGTATCCCGACATCCGCTGGGTGAACGCATCGCGAAAGCCCTGAGGGTCGATCTGCTTCTCTCGAGCCTTCTCCTCGAACATCTGCCACGCCGCTTCGAGATCGACGCCGTGCTCGAGCAGGTAGTGCAGGTCGTAGAGATCCCGGCACTGTCTCCTCTGCATGATGCATCGAAGCTTCTCCCCAGCCACTTCGACGAGGCCATACGAGACCACCCAGCACTCGGAAGGTGTGTCGGCGTAGCGTGCGATCAGGGTCTGCTGGACCGGTTCATGGGCCACTTCATCGGCTGAGATGTTGAGCTTGATCCGGCGGCGCCTGCCGAGAGGGAGCTGATAGGCCACGTGAGGCTGGCCGTTGACCTCGATAGGTTCGAGGACGTCGAAGCCCACCCTGTCTCGACAGCGCGGAAGGCGATCGGCGACGTGCGCGGAAGCGGTCTCGGCGATCCCGGGCTCGAGAAGGCTGAAGTCAAGATCTGCCGAGTAGCGATAGTCCTCGAAGTAGCAGGCACGCAGGAGCGTGCCGCCCTTGAATACCAGTCCGCCGGAACCCGTCGTTCCTGAGTAGAGGTCAGCCAGGACCTGGGTCAGGACGTAGTCGCGCTCGATGGTCTTGAACTCCACTCCGTGGCCATCGGCGATCGCGATGAGTTCGGCGCGCGTGATCATCGCCAGACGCTGTTGGCCAGTTCGTCAGGGAGCAGCGACCACCGGACGTGCCAGGTCCGATCCCTGAATGAGACAGCCTCTTGAGAAGCCCGCTCGTCGATCGAGGGCACAAGGTCGATGTACCCTGATCCAGTCGCCGCGAACGGTTCCATGGCGTCAACGATGCTCTCGAGACCAAGAGCTGCGCCGACCGATCCGATCCGGCGGCCTGCCGGCGCGACATCCAGCTGCCTCACATAGGTTGCCAGGCGCTCGAGGTCGATGGTCTCGCCCGACGCGAGCGCCTGTCCTACCGGGTCGATCCCGCCGGCCAGCCGTGGCCGCGCGGCGCAGTCGATGAGGGCGCGCTCCAAGTTCGATACCCAAGCTCCGCCGTGAACGGAGACAGCACCGATGCCGACCGTTCCTGTCGACTCCCTGATCTGCTGAAGAGGTCGCCCGGACACGGTCCGGTGGCCAAGCCTCAGTGGGGACGCGACCTGGACGGTGTTCCAGGGATGGGCAAGGAGGTCCCAGTAGTCGAGGGCGGAGCGGAAGGCGATCCTGTGCGGCCGACCATCGAACAGGGCTCCAACGGCGAGGGCCTGGTCCTCCGATGACGCAGCAGTCCCAAGGACGCCGAGCTGACGGATCGCGTAGTGACCCTGTCCAACACGATCGAGCAGCCCCTGCCGGCAGAGGCGCGTAAGCATGTTGACGGCAGCTTGCGGGGACATGCCCGTCTCGGCGACGATCCACGCCGGGGAGACCGACGCTCTGCCGGCGGCCACAAGCTGGTCCAGAAGCTTGAGTCCCTTGCTCATAGGTTCCATCCTAGGTGTCGAGATATACATGTGATCCGTTTATAAAGCTCGTCTGCAGCTTACTGTACTTAAGTCAGCAAGACACCTTTTACACGCTCTTCGTGTAAAACAGCGCCAGCGCCACTCGTTCGGGTCGACGTGCCCGCGCTCGTGTTGTCGGGCCAGTTCGATCCGTTCAGCCCGCCGGCGCTCACACGCACCTTCGCGGCCTCGCTTCCCGCCTTCTTCACCACGTGCCGGGTCAAGCCGGAAGCGCGATCGCGCACAGCGGATGCCCGAACGAGATCAGGAACGCGTGGCTCGATGTCCCCGCGGCTCCTCCGGCCGACACGAGATGCCTGCATGATGCACCTGCGCTTCACGACCGAGCCGCAACCGCTTGCCGCCCCCTGAAAGTCGCGCGTGCCGGCGTCGGTCTCGCACTGTCGGTCGCTGGTGTAACCAGCCCCCGCTCGAAGGTATGGGCAGGCTGCCACCGATGCAGCGCAGTCGGAGGCAGGCGCCAAGCACCGGGCGAAACCTGATCCATCCGCTCGGATCGCGGACGACGGTGTGATCGCGAAGGGATAGCCCTCGGTTGGGCCGAGGATCGTGGCAGAAGATTTGCGGTGCAGGTGTGGGCGTTGGATCCCTTAAACCCTGTGGGAACTCTCATTGGACGGACCGGTTCATGCAGGTCAGGGTTTTGAGGACACCCCACCGACCAACCGAGGGTTGTTCTCAGTGCTGAGGCCCCTGATATCTCATAGCCCGCTCAACGGATGGCTCGCCCATCATCCCTCGCGATCCGGCGTCGGGCCTCCGGTCGCTCGAGTCCGGCGAGGAGCCTCCGCAACAGATCGTCGAGGGCGCGCCGATCCGCCGGTTTCAGTGAGCGAAGGAGGCGATCCTCGTTCCTCACGTGGGTCTCGATGGCGCTGTCGATGATCGCTCTCCCACGCCGCGTCAGCCGTACGAGCGTGCCCCGGCGGTCCGCGGGATCGGGCCTGCGCTCCACCAGTCCCGCTTCGTCGAGGCGATCGAGTCGCTTCGTCATGCCACCCGAGGAAAGCAGCGTCGCTCGCATCAGCGTCGTCGGGTTGAGCTCGTACGGCGCTCCCGAGCGGCGCAACGCGGCGAGCAGGTCGAACCACCCCGGTTGGAGGCCGTGAGGGGCGAGCCCTTCGGCGAGGGCCGCATCGGCCAGGTGTGCAGAGCGGAAGAGTCGCCCGAACAGCCCCAGCGGCCCTACGTCGAGCTCGGGACGTTCGCGTCGCCACTCGGCGACGATGCCGTCGATGTGATCCGGGACGTTCGCCATGGCCCATATCTTACTTCTAGGCGAGATGCTTTCTAGCAAGGTAATCTTTCCTGAGGATCTGGAGGGAAGGAGCAACCGATGGCGGTGACCGGGCAGGGCATCGCACCCACGATGTGGGCGATCCGGCTGCACGCACCGGGCGGGCCCAGCGAGCTGGTGCTCGAACGGATCGAGACACCGCACCCCCGAGAGGGAGAAGCGCTCGTGCGGGTTCACGCGGCCGCGATCACACGCGACGAGTTGGGATGGCCCACGGACCGTCTCCCTGCGACCCCGTCCTATGAGCTCTCGGGCGTCGTGGCCGCCGTCGCGCCCGACGTGGACACCGTCAGGATCGGAGAGCCCGTGTGGGCGCTGACCGGGTTCGATCGCGACGGCGCCGCGGCCGAGTACGTCGTCGTCCCGGCTGCGCTCCTCGCCCCGAAGCCACGAGCCCTCAACCACGAAGAGAGCGCGGCGGTTCCCCTCGCCGCGCTCAGCGCCTGGCAGGGTCTGTTCGATCACGGCGGGCTGGAGGAAGGTGGGCGCGTGCTGATCCACGGAGCCGCCGGAGGGGTCGGCCATCTCGCGACGCAGCTCGCCCGTTGGCGAGGGGCCTACGTGATCGGCACGACCTCGGCGTCGAGCGCCGAGCGAGCCAAGACCTTCGGTGCGCAGGAGGTGCTCGACCCGACGATCCGCTTCGAGAGCTCGCTCGAGCCCGTCGACCTCGTCTTCGACACGGTTGGTGGCGAGCTGCTCGAGCGCTCACCATCGGTCCTCGGCCCGGGTGGGAGGCTCGTGTCGGTCGCCGAAGAGCCACCGGCGACCCTCCCGGAGCGCAAGATCGAAGCGACGTACTTCGTCGTCGAACCGAATCGAGGCCAGCTCGTCGAGCTCGGGCGCCTCGTCGATGCCGCCGAGTTGCGTCCCGCGATCGATTCGGTGTTCCCGCTGTCGGATGGCCGTGCCGCCTTCGAGCGCAGCCAGGCTTCAGGCAAGCGAGGCAAGGTGGTCCTTCGTGTCGTCGGTGGCGTCACCGATGACTGATCAGCACGAGAAGGGGGCCGCGTTCCGCGCGTTGCACGCCGGCCAGCCGTTCGTCATCCCGGATCCGTGGGACGCCGGGTCGGCCCGGGTGCTGGCTGCGCTCGGGTTCCAGGCGCTCGCAACCACCAGCTCCGGGTTCGCATTCACACTCGGACGTCAGGACGGCGGCGTCTCGTTGGACGAGGTGATCGCGCACACCGCCGCGCTCGAACACGCGACGGACCTTCCGATCTCGGTCGACCTGGAGAACGGATACGGACCCGACCCGGAAGCCGCCTCGCGATCGCCCGCGTCGCCGAGGCCGGCGCGGTGGGTGGCTCGATCGAGGACTACGACCCCGACGGACACATCTACGAGCGACATCACGCAACGGAGCGGATCGCCGTGGCTGCGGAGACGGCGCGGGGCCTCGCGTTCCCGTTCACGCTGACGGCACGGGCCGAGAACCACATCCGCGGGAACCCGGACCTCAACGACACGATCTCGCGCCTCCAGGCCTTCGAGGAGGCGGGCGCCGATGTGCTCTACGCGCCAGGGTTGCGAAGCGCCGATGAGATCCGAGCCGTGTGCGACGCCGTCTCGAAGCCGGTCAACGTGCTGGCGCTGCCTGGGCTCTCGCTCGTTGAGATCGTCGATGCGGGTGCGCAACGGATCAGCCTCGGCGGCGGGCTGACGTGGATCGCGATCGACGCGATGGCAGCCGCGGCTACCGCGATCCGCGACTCCGGCGACTTCTCGTCGCTGGCGACGGATATCCCGCTGGACCGGTGGCTGGCCGTTCGATCGTGATGCGGGTCCGTCGTGGATAGCTCCTCGAAGCAGTGATGGCCTCACCGAGACCGCTGATGATGCGGCATCAGGGGTTCCTGCCTTGCGGGAGATCATAGAGCGAGACCTTGAGAGGGTCGGCTGAGCCCGTCGTATCCTCCGAGGATGTTCCTGCCTGAGGTGCAGAACCTCTTGGCAGCTGCCGAACAGGCACGCACGGGACGGGTCAAGGGACAAGCTGTCGAGCTCTACACCGAAGCTCTCGCCCTCGTCGGCGCCGACGAGCGAAGCCGCCGAAGCATCCGGCTCCTCCGCGGCCTCGCGCTGGTCGAGATGGAGGATTTCGAAGGGGGCGCGAGGGAGCTCGACGAGCTCCTGCCGAACCTCGACGGACGCGAACAGCTCGAAGCGCTGCTCGGCCTGGGGCGTGCATCGATGTGGATGGAGCGGACCGGCGAAGCGATCGCGCTTGCCGAGCGGTCAGTCGAGCTGGCGGAGCAGCTCGGCGACCGCGAGATGCTCGGTCCGGCCCTTGCCCTGCTGAGCCAGACGCACGGCCAGCGCGGACAGGAGGGCGACCTCGGACTGGCAGTGCAGCTCGGGGATCAGGCCCTTGAAGTCTGGGTCCCCGGCACCCGGGCGATGGACCTTGCGTCACACGAAACCCTGCACGCGCTGACCCATTACTGGGTCGGGGGATACGCCGAGGCCGCGGAGCTCGGCCGCCGGGGGGGAGCTGGCGCGTCGGGGGGATTGGCTCTGACCGCGCTGGGTCGGCACGAGGAGGCGATCGAGCTGTTCGACGCCACGATCGCGCGACAGCGGAAGGCCGACGCGACGATCGGAACGGCGTATGCCCTCAACTGCTCGACCGCGCCCTTGCGCGACCTGCTCGATCTCTCCGAGGCGCGGCGTCGGAACGGGGAAGCGAACGAGCTCTTTCGCCGCGCTGGCTTCGACAGCGGTGTGATGCAGGGCGAGATCGATCTGCTCTACACGGACCTGCTCGACGACGAGGTGGCGAGCGCAGAACGCGCGTGGCCCGAGCTCTGGGAACGTGCTCGCGACGGGACCGGATGGGAGCGGTGGCTCGCACCGGGTCGGCTGGCGGTGGCGCGCGCCGAGATCGCCCTTCGCGCCGAGCGACCGGAAGCGGCGATCGATGCCGCGCTCGGAGCGATCGAGGTGGCACGGCGCATCGGGCGCGTGAAGTACGACGTGTCCGCACGGATCATCCTCGGCGCTGCCTTGCTTGAGCTCGGGCGAGATAGGGATGCGGTCGTCGAGCTCAGGACCGCCGTCGAGGGGGCCGACCGACTCGGACATCCGCCGACCCGCGGGCAGGCGCATGCGGCGCTCGGACGGGCCCTGGACGGGGTCGGCGACGATGAGGGTGCAGCTGCCGCGTCCCGTGAGGCCGCGGACATCATCCGGGGCTTCGCGGGGACCTTGAAGCCCGAACACGCCGGGCCCCTGCTTGCGTCGTCGCCGGTTCAGGAGATCCTCAACTGCGGATAGGGGCCTCCTGCGTGAGGTGCGCGCTGTGCGGACGGGGCGGGGAGCACGGCCTCGCTCGAGGTGGACCTCCGCCGATCCCTGACCGACGACGCGGAGTTCCGGCTCGGTGATGATCGGGATGCGCGAGCACATCGAGGCGTGGCTCTCCGGCGAGGGATAGGCCCGGAGGCCCGAGCTCGGCTGCTAGCCTCGTTGCGTGGGCAGTCCAACCCTGATCATGATCATCGTCCTGGTCGTGTCGCGATGATCCACCGGCCGGCGATCATCCAGGGCGGGATGGGCGTGGCCGTCTCGGGCTGGCAGCTCGCACGAGCGGTGGCGCAGACCGGTCAGCTCGGCGTGGTCTCCGGCACGGCCCTGGACCTGGTCCTGGCCCGTCGGCTCCAGCTCGGCGACCCGGGCGGTGACGTCCGGCGTGCCATGGCGGCCTTCCCCGACCCCGCGGTCGCGGAGCGGATCCTGGCCAACTACTTCGTCGAGGGAGGCATCGACGAGGGCGCAGCGTTCAAGGCCGTCCCGGTGTTCACCGTCGAACCCCGTCGTCGGAGCCTCGACCTCGCCGTGATGGCCGGGTTCGTGGAGGTATGGCTCGCGAAGGAGGAGCACGACGGGATCGTGGGGATCAACTTCCTCGAGAAGATCCAGTTGCCGACGCCGCCCACGCTGTACGGGGCGATGCTCGCGGGTGTCGACGTGGTGCTGGTGGGCGCGGGGATCCCGCGCGAGATCCCGCGACTGCTCGACGGCCTCGCCACGCACGAGCCCGTCGCGCTGCCGCTGCACGTCGTCGGCGGCGACGGCGTCGCCCTCGTATTCGACCCACGGAGCGTCGTGCCGGCGCCGGGCGCGCCGCTCGCACGCCCGATGTTCCTCGCGATCATCGCCTCGACGGCGCTCGCCATCAGCCTCGCCCGCAAGACCCGGGGCGTCGACGGGTTCGTGATCGAGGGGCCGACGGCCGGAGGCCACAACGCCCCGCCCCGGGGTGTGGTCGAGCTCGTCGACGGCGAGCCCGTCTACGGACCGCGAGACGAGGTCGACCTCGAGAAGGTCCGAGAGCTCGGGCTCCCGTTCTGGCTGGCGGGCGGGCAGGCGATGCCCGAGCGGCTGCGGCTCGCGCGGGAGGCCGGCGCGGCCGGCATCCAGGTGGGCACGGTGTTCGCGTTCTGCGAGGAGTCGGGCATGGCGCCAGAGATCCGCGCCAAGGTGCTCGCCGAAGTTGAGGCCGGCCGGGTCACGGTCTTCACCGACCCTCTCGCCTCTCCCACCGGCTTCCCCTTCAAGGTGGTGACGGTGGCGGGCACGCTCTCTCAGGAAGAGGTCGCGGAGTCGCGCGAGCGCCGGTGCGACCTCGGGTACCTCCGGGACGCGTACGTGACCCCCGATGGACGTCTCGGTTACCGCTGCCCGGCGGAGCCCATCGAGGACTACGTGCGCAAGGGTGGCGACCTGTCCGACACGGTGGGCCGCAAGTGCATCTGCAACGGCCTGACCGCGACGATCGGCATGGGACAGCGCCGGCAGGGGGTCGGGGAGCCGCCGATCGTGACGGCCGGGAACGACCTCCAGGAGCTGGGGCGCCTGCTGGGCCCGGGCCGTCATGCGTATGCGGCCGCCGACGTGGTGGCCTACCTCCTGGGCGCTCCGCCCGCAGGGAACGGTGAGATCGCCCGCGACACCCATGTCGCGAGACAGGTAGCGACCACGTCCTGAAACCAGACGCTCCTCCGCCCACCGACCTATCGCCACTCAGGGTCTGTTCGGGGGGACCGCAGCACGTAGACGAGGCGGATGCCGATCGAGAGCAGGGACGTGAAGGCGGTAGTCACCAGGCCAACCAGTGGGAGCCCCGCCACAGCTGCGAGAGCGATCAGCAGGAGCCTCCCGTCCCGTCCTCCGAGCGATCGCCCGATCCAAGCCTCGGGAGCGTCCGGCAGCCCGAGGAGCTTGGCTCGATCCTTCGATGCCATCGACAACATCGAGCCGGCGACGGCGAGGGTGGTGAGCCACACCACGAGGGCGGTTCCTGTGGTGGATGCGGCCCAGACGCCCATCCCACCGATGATGGCCGCATCGGCCACGCGGTCGAGTATCCCGTCGAGCATCGCCCCCCGCGCGCTCGTCCTGAGCCTCAGCCTGGCGATCTCACCGTCAACCCCGTCGAAGATCGAGACCGCCTGAACGGTGAGTCCCCCGGCGATCCCGTGGCCGGCTGCCAACAGGAACCCGGCCGCGATCGCGCCGAGAGCCACGACGACGGAGAGGAGGTCGGGAGAAACCGGAAGATGAGCCAACGCCATGCTGATCCGTGTCGACACCGGTCGGTTGAGGTGCCTCGAGACCGGTCCGTCACTGTCCTTGCCGAGGGACCGACGAAGGCGGATGCGGGCCAGGGACAGATCCTCCGGAGTGTCGATGTCGGTCCATGTGTTCGGACCGACGTTCACCGCGATCACGGGGCGCACGGCAGCCAGCGCCGTGAGCGCGCCCGCGAGGGAGCGGTCGCCGCGAGCCGACGCCACACGATGCGCGTCGAAGATGTCTGCTCCGAGGACGAATGCTCCGCAGTCGATGGCAGGCGAATCCAGATCCTTGCTGAAGCCGCCGACCTTCCCTCGTTCGACCAGCACCTTCGTTCCCTCCGCCCATTCGCCGGGCGTCGGTGCCGGATCAACGAGCGCCGCCGGAGCCCCGACGGACACGAGATCCCTGAGCACCCGGGCATCGAAGACGTGATCGACCGTGACGATCATGAACAACTCCTCATGGCCGATGTGCGGCTCGGCTGCAGCGAGCGAACACCCGTTTCCCTGCTGCCAATCCGACGCCTGGACCAGCGTCAGCGCCTCCCGTCCCGCAAGCCCGATGTGTCTGGTGACGTTCTCGATGTCATGACCAGCGATCACGAGGATCTCTTCCAGCCCGAGGGTCTCGAGCGTGCGGACGCAGCGGTCGATCAATGTCAGGCCGCCGAGGCGCAGCATCGCTTTCGACCGGCCATCCGATCGGGGCGCCATCCGCGAAGACAGCCCCGCCGCAAGGACCACGGCCTTCCTCACACCAAGTGGTGCTGTCTCGGACACCGCAAACACCTCCCCGATCGTCCCGAGCCGAAACGCCGCCATCCGATCAGGCGGCAGGCGATAGCGAAGGCGGAAGCGAGGCACGTCCTCGTGCCCTTGCCGATGCCGAACCAGGATGGCTTCGGGGGTGGGACCCGAACCACAACCTACGGCATGGACGGTCTAGATGTCCGGTCGTCTTCCTCAAGCGACCTCAGCGTCGGTCGCTGGACGAGCACGCCGTCTCGAAACGAGACCTACGCCCAGGCGGCCGCCATGGCTTGCCGCGCAGTCATGACTCTCCGAACCCGGCCGCGTAGTAAACTGGATGCCTCGGTCATCACCGAGGGTTCGTCCCAGTGGGACCGACAGGGCCGCACGGGCTCTTGGTCCCTCGCAGCACGGGGAAGAACGCCGCTTCCCGAGCGAAGGGCGGTCGACACGATGAACATCGATCGTGTGCTGCAGGAGCAGTCGGGCTACTACGAGGCCCGCGCGCCCGAATACGAAGACGTCTGGTACCGACGCGGTCGCTACGACCTTGGACCGGCGGGAAACGCTCGATGGTTCTCCGAGACCGCGCAGCTAGAAACCGTCGTGGACTCGCTGGAGGTGGATGGCGACGTGCTCGAGCTCGCCTGTGGCACGGGCCTGTTCACGCGGCGTCTGGCTTTGCGCGCACGCCGGCTATTCGCGATCGATGGGTCCGCGGCGGTGCTCGAGATCAACGCGCAGCGCGTCGCCGATGCGTCGATCGGGTACCTGCACGCCGATATCTTCCAGTGGGAGCCGCCGCCCGACCGGCGCTTCGACCACATCTTCTTCGCGTTCTTCTTGTCCCACGTACCACCGCATCTGTTCGAGGACCTGTGGGAGCGCCTGTCTCGCTGGCTCGCGCCGGGTGGTCGCGTTTCCTTCTGTGACGACGCCCCCGGCGTCGAGGACCGCCCCTCGAACCCGGGGGAAGGCATCGCCGACGCGCCGGATCGGGCACATCGACGACGGCTCCACGACGGACGCGAGTTCACGATCGTGAAGCTGTGCCACGGCCCCGAGCAGCTCACCCGGTGGTTGACCGGGCACGGGTGGGACGCGCGAGTCGGCACGACCGGCGAAGAGTTCATCTTCGGAACGGCCTCTCCGCGTTCGACGTGATCGAGGAACCATGGTCACGACACGTGTCGCGCAGGCTGAATGGCAAGGCTCGTTGACCGAGGGCAGCGGTCGCGTGAGCCTCGAGTCCTCCGGGATCGGTGCGTTCGACGTCACGTGGGCCTCGCGCTCCGAGGAGGCCAACGGCAAGACCAGCCCGGAGGAACTGATCGCGGCGGCGCACGCGGCTTGTTTCTCGATGGCCTTCTCATCGAGGCTCGCGAAGGCCGGCACGCCGCCGACCGCGCTGCACACGCGCGCCGAGGTCGACTTCCAGCCGGGGGAGGGGATCACCGGCGTCCGACTTCACGTCACCGGCGAGGCCCCGGGCGTGGACGACGAGACCTTCGCCGCGACCGCCGAGGATGCGAAGCAGAACTGCCCGGTGTCACGGGCGCTCGCCGCGGTGCCGATCAGCCTGACGATCGGCTGAGGCGCGCCGTTCAGTCCTTCCCGTAGTGCTCGCTCCGCGGGTCGAAGAATCCGCCCGCGGGCCTCGCGTGGGCGTGCCAGTGGTCCGGGATCCTCCGCCGCTCGCCGTCGAAGTAGAACCCGTCGTCGCCGTAGCGCGCGGCGGCGACCCGCTCGAGGTGCGCGAGCAACGCCTCCTCCTGAGCGCTGTCGGGCAGGCCGTGTGTACGCCACACGACCATCGGCGTCATGCAGACCACGCAGTCACTGACCCAGCAGTCCTCGTCTTCGTAGTGCCACTCGGTCAGCCGTTCGGCGGTGCAGAGCAGGCAGCCCTCGTCCATGTCGCCCCGATCATCGCTCATCCAGGGGTCGCGGACCCTCCAGGGGGAGGGGTGTTGCCCCTTCCCGCGACGATTCCGAGGGCGTAGCCTTTCGCGGCGAAAGGCTGGTGGGCGATGCGTTGGCTCGCGGTCCTCGGCGGCGCTGGCGTGGGGCTCGGCGTGGGTCTCGCGATCCAGGAAGGTGGGCTCGACGCCGTCGGCTTCCTGATGATCGCGGGTGCGGTGGTGGGCGGCCTCCTCCCACGCTCACACCGGTCAGCCCGGCCTTCGGTGGCGTCTCCCCCACGACCGGTCGGGCTCGAGTCTCGGGGCGAGGCCACGGCAGCGTTCCTCGCCCAGGCGCTGTCCGACGGTCTCATCGATCTCGCCGGATACGAGCGTCTGCACGCGGCGCTCCTGCAGGGGGCGAAGGTCACCGCTCGCGCTCCGGTCCCGTCCGCTGCACCGGCTCCGCCTCCGGGGTCGATCCCACCGTCGACTCCGTCCGTCACGATCCCACCGCCTCCCTATCGACCGGTGCCGCCCGTCCATCGGCCCGCCGTGGAACCGGAAGCACCATCCCCGGTCGCGACGTGGTTCGGTCGCATCCGCGAGTCCGTCGTCTCGGACGTTGCGGTCCACGGTCTGGCGTACCTGGGCGTCCTGCTCGTGTTCGCAGGGACGCTCGGCTTCATCCTGTTCTCGTTCGGGTCACTCACGCTCGCGCTCCGACCCTGGGCGGAGCTCGCCATCCCGACGGTGCTGCTCGCGTCGGCGCTGTTCCTGCGGCATCGGGGAGCGCCGGTCGTCGCGACCGCGCTCGGCATCCTGGGCGGGATCTTGCTGGTGGTCGTGCTGCTCGCCTCCTACGTCGACGGTGCGGTGTTCCCGCCCGAGCTCCACGGCTCGGCGCTCGGCTGGGCCGCGATCGCCACCTCGCTCGTCCTCGCCGGCGGGTACGCGGCGAGCGCCCTGTGGCGAGCTGACTCCTCGCTCCGCTACCTCGCGGCCCCGCTCGTGTGGACGGCCGCCTGGAGCGCGGGCCTGCTGCTCGCCGACGCGCCCGCGGACCCGCTGAAGAACTGGACCTCGGCGCAGTTCGCCTTCATGGCGATCGGGGTGGCGGCGACGAGCCTGCTCGTCGTCCGCTGGCCCGATCGACGGCTGTCGGAGGACGCGCGACCGAGCCTCGTGCCGGGTGCCGTCCTCGCGCTCGGCGCCGGGCTCCTGCTCGCGTTCGTCGAGGGGTGGCCCTGGTGGACGATCGTCATCCTCGGGCTCGCTTCGCTCGTGACGTGTGAGGCCCTCGCCGACCGCCTCGGTGTCCTCGGCCGGGTCCTGCCGGCGCCCCTGCTCTGGCTCGCGATCGTCGGCGTGCAGGTCCGCTTCGGCACCGAGGTCGCGGGGCCGCTCCTCGTCGCGGCGTCGATCGCGCTGCTCGAGGTGCAGACACACCGGGGCCACGGTGGGTCGGTCCCGGTCGCGGAGCATGCCTTCGGCACGGTCGTCGGTCTCGGACTCGCGTTCTCGGTCGTGGATCCGCACCCGTGGGCCGTCGTCGCCGCGCTCGCGCCGCTGACGGCGTGGGCGCACGTCCGTCGCGTGGTGCCGTTGCCCGGCCTCGACGAGGCCGGGCAACGGCTGCCTCTCCAGGTCCTGGCGGCCACGAGCCCCGCCGCCTTGGCGGCGGGGCTCGTGGCCGCCCTCCCGGACGTCACGGCCTTCACGATCGCGGCGGTCGCCGCGATCGGGGTCGGTGTCGTCGCCGCGCGGCGACCGGCCGACGGCTTCTTCGCGTGGTGGGTCGTCGGCACCGCGTTCACGCTCGGCGCGGTCGTGGCCGCGTGGCCCGACCTCGCCTCGGCCACGGCCGCACTCCTCGTGCTCGCGGCGACGATCGCCGTCGTCCCGGTCCCGGTGCCCGCACCGGTGCGCGTCTGGATCGTGATCGTCGGCCTGGCTACCTCGGGCTGGCTCGTGACCGTGGCCGTGGGGCTCGAGATTCCGGTCGCGCTCGCCGTGGTGGCCACGGTGGCGGCGGCGTTCGCCGCCGTCGCGGCGTGGTCGCCACGCGCGCTCTGGGCCCACGCCGCCGCGGGGTCGTGGGCCGTAGCCACGGTCGGGTCGCTCGTCTCGGTCGCCGTCGACCGCACCGGATGGGCGCTCGTTACGGTGGTCGGCGTCTGGACCCTCTCAACCGCAGCGCTGACGCTCGGGTTCGAACGGCGTGGCCGTGGTCCCGTGGAGCTCGCCAGGCCGCCCCTCGAGGAGGTCGAGCTCGGCGCGGCCGTCGGGATCGTGCCGAGCGCGCTCGTCCTCGTCGGCCTCGCCGGCACCCTGCTCGCGATCCACGAGACCTGGGCCGAGGTGCCGACCACGATCCCCGTCGCCGCGGCCGGTCTCGCGGTCCTCGAAGCCGCGTCGACCCGGGCGATCCGTCGCCACCGGCTGCCGCTGGGAACGGTCGGGATCGGGAGCGCCGTCCTCGCCGCCCTCGCGTGCTTGGGCGCGAGCGAGACCGCGACCTCGGCGTGGACCTTGGCGCTCGGCATCGCGTCGGTCACCGTCATGGCACCCCAGGCGCGCCGCGTCGCGATGGTGTGGGCGGCGTGGGCGGCATCCGGGATCCTCGCGGTGCAGCTCGCACGCCTGACGGACCTGGATACCGCCGATCTTCCCGTGGTCGTCCTCGCGTGGTCGAGCATCCTCGCGGTCGGCGCCCTCGTGCTCGACGACCGCTGGGAGGGGCGCCGCGACCCCGGCGTCATCGTCCGGCGACCCTCGTTGGCGGCGCCGGCGGTCCTCGGTCTGGCGGCCTTCGTCCCGGCCGCCGTGCTGTCGCTCACCGGCTCGGACCTCCGTGTGGCGTCGCTCGCCACCCTCGGCGCCGTGGTGGTCGGGGTCGTCGCATGGCTGCTCCGCCTCGGCGCCGTGTCCCTCGGTTCGTGGGCGCTCGCATCGGTGGCCGCCGAGGCGGCGCTGCCGTGGCCGGTGCTGGATGATCCGTGGCTCGCGATCCCGTGGGCCGCCGTCCTCGGCGCCGCGGGGCTCCTCCTGCGTCCCCGTGACGAAGCGACAGCGTGGGAGCGCCGATGGGACCTCCCGGCCTTCGCCGTCGCCGCGCTCGTCACCGCCGCCGCGCTGGCGTGGTCCGCCGCCGTCGTCGGCGACGTCGCGGAGACCTGGTCGGCGGCCGGCGTGCTCGTGATCGCCGTCGCATGGTTCCTGCGGTCGCCCTGGCTCACCACCGCCGGGCGCGCGCTCGTCGTCATCGGTGCGCTCGATGCGGGGAGCGGGTGGGGCGCGATCGTGCTCGCGATCGTCACCGTCGCCGTCGCCTGGACGGCCGCGCGGTACGCGCCCGAGCAGGTCAGGATGCGGCTCTGGCACCAAGGCGGGGCGGCCGTGCTCGCGATCGGCTCCCTGCTGGAGCTCCGGTCGTGGCTCACCTGGTCCTGGACCGAGCTCGGCGCCGTCGCGCTCCTCGGGGTGGTCGTCGCCACCGCCTCGGCGGTCGCGGTCCACCGGCGGCACCCCTCGAGCGTGTGGATCGTCCAGTCGTGGTCCTTCGCCGCGGCGATGCAGTGCCTCGCGTTCGGCGCCGCGGCGCTCGCGTGGCCCGAGCGCGCGCCGGCGATCGCGTCGCTGCTCGTCGCCGCAGCCGCCGCGACGGTCATCGGCGCGGTCTGGCGAACGCTCCTGCTGACCATGGCCGCGCCCGCCCTGACCTACGTCGCGTGGTTGATCGCCGTGCAGGACCGTCTCGACGGCACCCCGATGTGGTGGGCGGCTCCGGCCGGGCTCGTGCTCCTGCTCGATGCCGCGCTCGTGCGGACCGACCGTCGCGAACGGGACCGTCCGGTGGCCGATCCGGGCATCTCGATGGTGGAGGATCTCGGGATGGCCGCGCTCCTCATCCCGCCCCTGATCGAGACGATCACCTGGGGCCCGGCGCGCGGGCTGGTCGCGATCGCGATCGGTCTCCTCATCGCGGGGTGGGGCGTGGTGACCAAGGTGCGGCGGCGGCTCTTCGGTGGCGCCGCCGGCGTGATCGGGGCGGTCGTGCTGATGCTCGCCGGACCCATCGCACGGTTGGTCCCGCAGATCCGCGGGCCGGCGCTCTGGATCGCGCTCGCGATCCTCGGGCTCGTGCTCGTGGTGATCGCGACCAGCCTCGAGCGGGGGCGGGCCCGGCTCGCCGCGGCGCTACGGCGACTCGATGAGGCCCTCGGCGAGTGGGAGTAGGGCAGGCGTTCAGTAGGTGAGGAGATCGACGTCTGCGCGGTCGCCCACCTCGATGCCGTTGCGGTCGAACCAGCCGGCGTTCATCTCGAGCGCGTACGTGTAGGGCTCGTCGGCCGGGTAGGTCGCGCACGGGTCCTCCTCGCACGGCTCCATCTCCGAGATCGTGTGGATCCGACCGTCGTCGCCCCAGAACGCGATCGACAGCGGGATCAGCGTGTCCTTCATCCAGAACGTGCCCGTGGACGGCTCCTCGTAGACGAACAGCATCCCGTCGTCCCTCCCGAGCTCGGTGCGGTCCATCAGCCCACAGGCGCGCTCTTCGCGAGAGTCGGCGATCTCGATGAAGCTCGCGACGACCTCACCCGAAGCGGTGCCGATCCGGACGCCGGCGACCAGCGGGGGTCCGTTCGGGTTCAGCGTCGCCCCGCACGCAGGTGAGCATGCGATCGGCCAGATGAGACCGGCGATCGCGATGAGCCGGACGAACACGTTGTTATCATCCCCCAGCCGCCGGAGTGGGGCCGGTGGAGAACCCGTCGCGTCCTGATCCTCGTTCCCCCTACGCTTACCGGACCCACGGCCTCGTGAACGTAGGGACCTTCGCCCCGTGCAGGATGTGGACGGCCGGAGGAGGCTGCATACAGGGACGTTCTACCCGCAGGGCCAACGAAGGGAGATGACGGTGCCGTTCGTCGATCGGCACGAGGCCGGAAGGCGGCTGGCGGAGGCACTGCAGGGATCCCGCTCAGAGGATCCGGTCGTGCTGGGCCTTCCCCGTGGCGGCGTTCCCGTGGCCGCGGAGGTTGCGAGCGCCCTCCATGCCCCGCTCGACGTGCTCGTGGTGCGGAAGCTCGGCTGCCCCTGGCAGCCGGAGCTCGGTGTCGGGGCGATCGGCGAAGCAGGCATCCGGGTGGTCAACGCACCGCTCGTTGAGCGGCTGGAGATCTCGAAAGGGCAACTCGACGAGATCGCCGCTCGGGAGGCGGACGAGCTCGCGCGCCGTGTTCGTCGGTTCCGAGGCGACCGGCCGCCGGTCCCGGTGGAGGGCCGGACCGTGATCCTCGTCGACGACGGGCTGGCAACGGGGTTCACCGCCCGAGCGGGGATCGAGGTGCTCCGCCGCCGCGGGGCCCATCGGGTCATCCTGGCGGTGCCGGTGGCGCCCCGCGATGCCCTCGAGGAGATCCGAGCCCTCGCCGATGAGGTGGTGGTCCTTGAGATCCCGGCCTACTTCTTCGCCATCGGGGAGTTCTACGTCGACTTCGGCCAGACCTCGGACGAGGAGGTAGCGGATCTCCTTGCCCGCGTCGCGCCCGCACCCTCACGCGTCGCGGTTCCGACGACGACGGACCCTCGGACCGATGTCGATGTGGTAGCCGGCTCAGTCCATCTGCCGGGCATCCTGGCGGGGCCGGAGCGACCCGTGGGCGTGGTGGTGTTCGCGCATGGCAGCGGCAGCAGCAGGTTGAGCCCTCGGAACCTCGCCGTAGCCCAGGCGCTGAACCGCGGCGGTTTCGCCACGCTGCTGTTCGACCTGCTCACTCCCGAGGAGGAACGAGACCGTGCCAACGTTTTCGACATCGACCTGCTCGCCGGGCGGTTGATCGGTGCGACGCGGTGGCTCCGCGAGCGTTCGGACGTCGGCCGTCTCCCGGCGGCCTACTTCGGGGCGAGCACCGGCGCGGCCGCCGCGCTCTGGGCGGCGGCCGAACTGCCCCAGGAGATCGCCGCGGTCGTCTCGCGAGGCGGCCGCCCGGACCTGGCGGCACCGCGGCTCGCCGAGGTGAACGCTCCCACGCTCCTCATCGTGGGCGGTCACGACGAGGTGGTCCTCGAGCTGAATCGTGAGGCCGCCCGCCAGATGCGATGCGTCACCCGGGTCGCGGTGGTGCCGGGTGCGACGCACCTCTTCGAGGAGCCGGGTGCCCTCGACCAGGTTGCCGATCTGGCCGTCGACTGGTTCGATCGCTTCGCACGTTCGCGCGCCGACGCCGCCGCAGGCTCGACCGAACGCTGAGACTTCGCGGATGTTGTCGGGACGCGCGCACAGGCACGCCCGCCAGCGGGCGTTATCTCGGGTCGAAGCTAGACTTGCCCGGGCGGATATCAGGCGGCGCGGCGAGTTAGCTGCCACGTTCTCTGGATCCCTCGCCGGAGTAGCTCAGTCGGCAGAGCGCCTCCATGGTAAGGAGGAGGTCAGGGG
>CAZZND010000032.1:245-23533 GCA_964655465.1 uncultured Actinomycetes bacterium | reverse complement strand
CCGCGTGGCGTCCAAGCTCGACGAGCTCGGCGCGCCGGTCGAAGGCCGCCTCGTCGCGGCCGACGGCTAGGAGCGGAACCCCGACCGAAGGCCGAGTCCCGGTGAGCTAGCCTGAAATGCCCGATTCACCTGCATACTTCGAGGCTATGGCTCGGAACAGGTGGGTACGAAGGGTCGCGGTTCCGGCCCTGGCGCTGGTCGCGATGGCGGCCGTCCCCGCCGTCCCCGCGTCCGCCGAGGTCATCCACTGCCGCACCACCGTGCGAACGGTGGGCGACGAGATGCACCTCATCTACGGCCTGCGGAGCCCGGCGGCCGGACGCGAGTACGTCGTCAAGCTGTACCTCGACGGTGAGCGGGTCTACCAGAAGCGCCTGAGCACGAACGACGCCGGCCGGATCCGCGCCGTGAAGCGCGTCGAGAACCCCCCGGGGGTCGACACGGTCAAGGGGACAGGCAAGGACACCGTGACCGGCGCCGTCTGCGCCGCCGTCGTGCGCGCCCCGCGGGGGTAGGGGCCCGCTACGCGTCCTTGCCGGGGCGGCCCCGGCGCGACGCCCGCATCCGGTCCTGCTGGGGGAGCAGCACCTTCCGAAGCCGCACGGCCTTGGGCGTGACCTCGACGGCCTCGTCCTCACGGATGAGCTCCAGCGCCTGCTCCAGCGACAGCTGCAGCTTGGGGATCAGGCGCACCAGCTCCTCGGCGTTGGCCTTGCGCATGTTCGTGAGCTGCTTCTCCTTGGTGGGGTTGACGTCCATGTCGTCGGCGCGCGCGTTCTCGCCCACGATCATGCCCTCGTAGACCTCCTCGCCGGGACCGACGAACATGGCCCCGCGCTCCTGCAGATTGAGCAACGCGAAGTTGGTCGTGACGCCGCTCCGGTCGGCGACGAGCGAGCCCGACGGCCGCGTCCGGAGCTCGCCGTGCCACGGCTCGTGGCCCTCGAAGACGTGGTGCAGCTGGCCGGTGCCACGGGTCTCGGTGAGGAACTCGGTTCGGAATCCGATCAGGCCGCGCGCGGGCACGAGCTGCTCCATGCGGAGCCACCCGGTGCCGTGGTTGACCATCTCGACCAACCGGCCCTTGCGCAGCGCGAGCAGTTGCGTGACCACGCCAAGGAACTCCTCGGGGATGTCGATCGCGACTCGCTCCATCGGCTCGTAAAGCTTGCCGTCGATCGTCTTCGTGACCACCTGCGGCTTGCCCACCGTGAGCTCGAAGCCTTCGCGGCGCATCACCTCGACCAAGATCGCGAGCTGCAGCTCGCCACGGCCCTGGACCTCCCACATCTCCGGACGTTCGGTCTCGAGGACCCGGATCGAGACGTTCCCGATGACCTCCTGGTCGAGCCGGTTCTTCAGCAGACGCGCCGTCACCTTGTCGCCGTCCTGCCCCGCGAGCGGCGACGTGTTGATCCCGACGGTCATCGACAGCGACGGCTCATCGACCCGCGTGACCGGCAGCGGCCGCGGATCGCCGGGGTCGGCCAACGTCTCGCCGATCGTGACCTCGGCGATGCCCGCGACCGCGCAGATCTCACCGGGCCCGGCCTCCTCGGCCTCGACCCGTTCGAGCGTCTCGGTGATGTAGAGCTCGCCGACCTTGGCCTGCTCGATCGACCCGTCCGAGCGGCACCAGGCGACCGCCTGCCCGCGCCGAAGCGTTCCGTTCCGCACCCGGCAGAGCGCGAGCCGCCCGACGTAGGGCGACGCGTCGAGGTTGGTGACCAGCGCCTGCAAGGGGTGGTCCTCCTCGTAGGCGGGCGCCGGGATGTGGCTGAGCAGCGTACGGAACAGCGGCTCGAGCGTGGGCTCGAGCGCGCCGGGTGCCGTGCCGCACTCCCCGCTCCGCGCGTTCGCGTACAAGATCGGGAAGTCGATCTGGTCCTCGTCGGCATCGAGGTCCAGGAACAGCTCCTCGACCTCGTGCACGACCTCGGCGATGCGTGCGTCGGGGCGGTCGACCTTGTTGACCACGAGCACGACCGGCAGCCGCGCCTGGAGCGCCTTCCGCAATACGAACCGGGTCTGCGGCAGCGGGCCCTCGCTCGCGTCGACCAGCAGCAGCACGCCGTCGACCATGGTGAGCGCCCGCTCGACCTCACCGCCGAAGTCCGCGTGGCCCGGCGTGTCGACGATGTTGACCTTGATCCCGCTCCACACCACCGCGGTGTTCTTCGCGAGGATCGTGATGCCTTTCTCGCGTTCGAGGTCCATCGAGTCCATGACGCGTTCGGCCACGTCTTGGTTCTCGCGGAAGGCGCCGGATTGCCAGAGCATGGCGTCGACGAGGGTCGTCTTGCCATGGTCGACGTGGGCCACGATGGCCACGTTGCGGATGTCGTCGCGGGTAGGCACGACCGGTGAGGCTACTAGGCCGGACCGTTCATCGATCCGAAAGGTGATGTCGCGTACGCTGGGGTTCATGCCGGTCCGTTCCCGTCGATACCTCGTCGCCGCGGTCGTGATGCTCGCGGCGGCCGCGTGCTCTGCGGCGCCACCGACGTCGGTTTCGACGGTCCCCGAACCGGACGGTGCGGCCTCCGTCGAGCTGCTCGACTTCGAGGCGCCGCTGCTCGCCGGCGGCACGTTCCGGGGCGAGGACCTCGCGGGCAAGGACGTGGCGTTCTGGTTCTGGGCTCCCTGGTGAGGCCGCTGCCGGGCCACCGCGCCCGAGGTCGCGCAGGTCGCGCGAGACTACCTGGACCGCCACGGCGAGAAGCTCGCGATCATCGGCATGGCCGGGCTCGACTCGACCGAGTCGATGCAGGAGTTCGTCGACACCTTCGGCATCACGTTCCCGCAGGTCGTGTCCGAGGATGCGAGCCTGTGGCCGCGGTTCGACATCGGCCTGCAGGGTGCGTGGTTCTTCCTCAACGACGACGGCCGCGGTGAGGCCATCCCCTACGACCTGACCGGCGACCAGCTCGCCGAATCGCTCGATCAGCTCCTCGCGCGATGACCGAACCGGACGCCCTCGACCTCGAGCGTCTGCGTGCGGAGCGCCTCGCTCGACTGCAGCAGGCGATGGGAGCGCACGACCTCGAGGCGTGCCTGCTGTTCAGTGAGCCGAACACGCGGTACGCGACCGGCGCAACGGCCATGCCCATCTGGAGCATGAGCACGTTCACCCGGTGTGCCGTCGTCCCTGCACAGGGCACCCCCATCCTCTTCGAGCACCCCAACTCGATCCACCGTTCACGCCTTCGAGCGGTGGAGGTGCGCCCGATGCACGGATGGGAGTTCTTCGACGACCCCGCCACCGAAGCGCGGGCGTTCGCTCGCGAGGCGGTCGCCGCGCTTCGGGAGCTCGGCGTCCGTGGCGACCGCGTCGGCGTCGACCGGCTGGGCACGCCCGGGTTCGTGGCCCTGCAAGCGGAGGGGCTGTCGCTGGTCGACTCCGCTCCGGCCACGCAGGAAGCGCGCGAGATCAAGACCTCGCAGGAGATCGCGGCCTTCCGCCGGGGCGGCGTGATGATGGTCGAGGCCCTCGGCGAGCTCGAGGCCGCGATCGCGCCGGGGGTCACCGAACGTGAGCTCAAGATCTTCGGCTACAACGACTACATCTGGAAGAAGGTCCGCAACCAGTTCGCGGACCGGTTCGGCGTCGAGGTCGAATACACGGTCTTCGACACGTCGGATGAGATGGTGTCCAAGATGCAGTCGAGCGGCTCGGAGTTCGACCTGCTCGTCACGATCACCGTCGACAACGTCGGCAAGCTCGCCACCGGAGGGCTCATCCAGCCGCTGAACCACTCCTACATCCCCAACGTCGCCGAGAACATCTGGCCGCAAGCGTGGGACTTCTACGACGTCGGGCGCCAGTACACGGCGCCGTACACGATGTACAGCACCGGCATCGCGTGGCGCAACGACCTGGTGAGCGATGACATCGGCAACATGGACAACCCGTGGGACATCCTGTGGGACACCCGGTTCAAGGACCAGACGCACCTGCTCAACGGCTCGCGCGACGTGATGGCAGCCGGTCTGCTGCGCAAGGGCTACGACCCGAACGAGAGCGACCCCGCGATCTTGGAAGAGGTCAAGCAGGACATGTTGGCCGGGGCCGAGGCGATGGCCTGGAAGTTCGATCACGTCGACTACACCGAGCTGAGCGGGAGCCAGTGGCAGATCCACAACGCGTGGTCCGGCCAGATCGCCTACTACCAGTACTACCTGCCCGAGGACGTGGACATCGAGGCCATCTCCTACATCTGGCCGCCCAGAGGGCCCGGCGGACAGAAGGGGCTCATCGGGACGGACCTGTTCGCGATCCCGAAGGGCGCGTCGAACCCGGTGCTGGCGCACGAGATGATCAACATGCTCTGGGAGCCCGAGACCGCGCTGCTCAACTACACCTGGGAGGGCTACCAGCCGCCGCTCGAAACGTTCGACGCCGACCTCGCCGTCTCGGACGGATACCTGCCCGAGAGCCTGGCCTACACGATCATCACGCCCGAGGACATCCTTCTGGGGGTGGCCGAGCTCGAGCTCGAACCCGCCGTCAACCAGCTCTACCAGCAGATCGCGCTCGAGATCACCGGCGGTGCCTGAAGAGCGGTCCACCCGAGGGACCTGGTTCCCCGGGTGGTTCTGGCCGTCGTTCGCCGCCCCGGCGACCGTCTGGCTGCTCCTGTTCTTCGTGCTGCCGTTCTACGTCATCCTGTCGGTCGCGTTCGGGTCGATCGACCCGCTCTTCCTGACGGCTGACCCCGTCTACAACCCCCTGCAGTGGAGCTTCAGTTCGTTCCGCGGCGTGATCGACGCGCTCACGACCTCCGGGTCGATCCAGCAGGAGACCCTCCTGCGGACGTTCGTCTACGTGGGCACGGCGACGCTGCTGTGCCTGGTGATCGGGTGCCCGGTCGCCTACTTCATCGCACGTCACACCCGGCGCACGAAGGCCCTGTTCCTGGTCGCCTTCATCGCGCCGTTCTGGATCAGCTACATGATGCGGATGTTCGCCTGGGTGAACCTGCTCCGCGAGGACGGCTACATCAACAAGATCTTGACCTCGCTGGGGATCTTGAGCGAACCCCGGCTATGGCTGGTCGGCAAGCCGTCCACCGTGGTGCTCGGCCTGGTCTACGGCTACGTGCCGTTCATGATCCTTCCGCTGTTCGGCACGCTCGATCGGATCGAACCGTCGCTGATCGAGGCGGCGCGAGACATGGGGGCGGGCCAGGTGCGCACGTTCACGCGGGTCACGCTGCCGCTGTCGAAGCAGGGGATCTTGGCCGGGTGCATCATCGTCGCGCTCCCGATGTTCGGTGACTACTTCACGCAGACGCTGCTCTCCAGCACCCGTCAGACCGCCATGTTCGGCAACCTGATCGTGGGGTCGATCGAGAGCTCGCTCGTCAACACGGGCGCGTCGCTCGTGGTGTTCATGTTGATCCTGCTGATCGTGCCGATGCTCTACTACCTGCGGACCACCAACGCCGCGCAGGAGCTGGCGTCGCGATGAGCACGATGGTCGCGCCGGTGCGCCCACCGCTCGCCCGGCGGCTGACGTCGTGGCTCGGGAACCCCTGGTCGCAGGCTCGATTCCTGTGGGTGATCGCGATCGGCTACATGGTCTGGACGCTCGTGCCCGTGTTCATCGCCGTGATGTTCTCCTTCAACGCCGGCAAGGCACAGACCGCCTGGCAGGGGTTCTCCATCAACCGGTGGTACACGCAGGACGTCAACTCCGTCTTCCAAGACTCCGAGCTCAGGTCGGCCCTCGCCCAGAGCCTGAAGCTCTCGGTCCTGGTCGTCGTGCTGACCGTCCCGTTGGGCGTCGCGTTCGCCATCGCGCTCGATCGCTGGCGCGGCCGCACGGCATCCTCATCCAACTTCGTGATGCTCTTCTCGTTCATCACCCCCGAGATCGCGATCGGTGTCGGCCTCTTCCTGATGGTCACGCAGCTCGTCACCGGGCTCGGCCTGGGGTTCGGCTCGCAGGTGCTCGGGCTCGCCATGTTCGAGCTCGCGTACACGGTCATCATCGTGCGGGCGCGCCTGCTCTCCATCGGACGGAGCTACGAGGAGGCGGCGATGGACCTCGGCGCGTCCCCCGTCCAGGCGTTGCGGCGTGTGTTGATCCCGCTGCTGCTGCCGGCCATCTTCGCGAGCGCCGCTATCGTGTTCGCGGCGTCGATCGACAACTTCGTGATCTCCCAACGCCTGTGCGCGTCGGCATCGTGCCAGACGATCCCGATCGTCATCTACTCGTCCGCTCGGCGCTCGCCACTGCCATCGCTGAACGCGCTCGCGTCGATCACGCTGTTCACCTCGACGCTGCTCATCGTCCTCACCTACATCGGGGTCCGACGGCTGACGGCGGGCGAGCGCCGGATGGCCGGATGAGAGAGTCCTGTCAGAACCCGGCGAGACCGCGTCCGACACCGTCGAGGTGATGGTGTTCGGGCGGCGTGAGCCGTCCCTCAAGATACCCGCGCGCGATCACCGACTGGCCGGTGAACACCGCCGACTCCCAGTACGAGAACGGGCCGGGCCGGTACCCGGGCGACGTGACGTTTCGCTGGACCGACTCGCAGGCGCCCCAGTCCTCGCGGTTCGTGATGTCCCAGAACTCGCTCGCGTAGTCGGGGCTGAACCCAGGCTCGTCCCACGCCTCGGGCGGGAAGTACCAGGCACACTCGACCCACGTGCGGCCGGCCGAGAGCGGGACCAGCCGGTGGGTCATCACGTAGTCCGGGTGCGGGCTGATCAGCAGGTTGGGCATCAGCGTCACGTACCCCACGCGGCGCAGCAGCGGCTCGGGCAGGCCCGGGATCGGCACGCCGTCGGACTCACCGGTGAGCGACATGGTGACGGCGTGGTCGAGCAGCTCCATCGGACCACCGAACCACATGCCGTCCGAGCGCTCAGGGTAGGCGAGGTCCGAGTCGGGCGGTGTCACGCGGCAGAGTGCGGGGTGGATCTCGGTGCAGTGGTAGCACTCGTTGTAGTTCTCGACCACGATCTTCCAGTTGGCGTGCAGCTCGTACTCGTGCTTGGCCCCGAGCACCAAGCGCTCGGGTGAGTAGCCGTCGACGGTCATGCCGGCGTTGCCGACCCATCCTTCGAAGGCCTGCGCGTCGCCGCTCGGGTTCATGAACAGCCAGCCGTTCCAGCGTTCGAGCCGCGTCTGCACGAGCGGGAACGCGCTCTTGTCTACGTCGATGTTGAACCGCGGGGTCGCGCGGAGGTCGCCCTCGAGCCCGTAGACCCACGCGTGGTACGGGCACTTGACCCCGCGCTGGGTCCGGTGCTCACCGACCTCGAGCAGCTCGTGGCCTCGGTGGCGGCAGATGTTGTGGAACGCGCGGATCTCCCCGTCGTCACCACGGACCAGCAGGAAGGACTGGCGACCCACCTGGACCGCGGTCTGATCTCCGGGGTTGGCCAGATCCAGGTCTGCCTCGCGGCCCACGCACATCCATCCACCCTCGAAGAAGTGGCGGACCTCCCACTCGAAGACCTCTTCGGAGCCGTAGGCGTCCCCAGGCAGCGTGAGGGCCTGGTCGTACGGCTTCAAGACGTCCTCGACGGCCGCGAGGTCGAGCGGTGCGGCGGTCCGGGCGACGGGCATGGGTTTGAACCTCCGTTCAAGATCAGATGAGCGGATGGTACCCCACATCGGGCCTGGGATGCGAAAACCCAGGGTCAGCGGTGTTGATCGGCGTTCAGCCGGAGCGCGATCCGCGGGTGATCGCGTCGGCCACCGGCCTCCCCTACTGTTGCTCGGATGCGACGCCCCGCGGTCCAGCTCGTCCTCGCGAGCGCGCTCATGCTGTTCGTCGAGCTGGTGCTGATCCGCTGGGCAGGCGCGTACGTCGTCTACCTCTCGTACTTCTCGAACATCGTCCTGCTGGGGAGCTTCCTCGGCATCGGGATCGGCTTCATCAGGGGTCCCCGCGGCCCGAATCTGTTCCGGTGGTGGCCGGTCGCGTTGGTCGTGTTCATGGGCCTCGTCGAAGCGGCGCCGGTCGTGATCGACCGGTCCGGTGGTGACCTGGTCTTCTTCGGGGCGCTCCAGGAGCGCGGCCTCCCGGTGTGGGTCATGCTGCCGGGGATCTTCATCGCAACCGCCGTGACCATGGCGATGATCGCGCAGAGCGTCGCCGTTCGCTTCAGCCGCTTCGCGCCGCTGGATGCCTACCGTCTGGACATCCTGGGCAGCCTCACGGGCGTCGTGACGTTCTCGCTGTTGGCCTTCGCCTCGTCGCCGCCGCTGGTCTGGGCCATCGTGATCGTCGTCGTCTCGGTCCCGCTCGTCGAGCGGCGGCTGCTGAACGGTGTCGCCGCCGTCGCACTGCTGGCCATCGCGTCGCTCGGGACGTTCCAGCTCGACACGACCTGGTCGCCCTACTATCGGCTCGAGACACGTGCGATCGGGGACCACTGGCAGATCCGCGCGAACGGGGTACCGCATCAGGCCGTCGTGCCCGTCGTCGACACCCTGACGCGGGGGATCTACGGTATGCCGTACCGCCGCATGCCCGATGCCCCCCGCGACGTCCTGATCGTCGGCGCCGGCAGCGGCAACGACGTCGCCGCGGCGCTGGCGATGGGCGCCACGAGCGTCGACGCCGTCGAGATCGACGCCGCCATCCAGTCGATCGGCGCCGACCTCCACCCCGATCGTCCCTACGATGATCCTCGCGTCAGGCGGATCGTGACCGACGGACGCGCGTTCCTGCAGGATACCGAGGCCACCTACGACTTCATCCTGTTCGCCCTGCCCGACTCGCTGACGCTGGTCGCCGGGCAATCCGGGATCAGGCTCGAGAGCTATCTGTTCACGCGCGAGGCGCTGGAGGCGGCACGCGAGCATCTCCGCCCCGGCGGTGCGTTCGCCATGTACAACTTCTACCGTGAGCCGTGGCTGCGGGATCGCCTCGCGGGCACCATGACCGAGGTGTTGGGCAGCCGCCCTTGCGCGGACGTGATCGGCGGCGATCACGGGGGCGTCGGCTCGTTCGCGATGCTCATCGCGGGCATCGGACCCGGGGACGTGCGATGCGGCGAGACCTGGTCCCCGACGACCGAGGTCGTGGCGCCGGCCGTCGATGACCGGCCGTTCGTGTACCTGCGCGAACCGACCATCCCCTCGCGCTACCTGTGGACGCTCGGACTGATCCTCGGCGCGTCCCTGGTCGCGGTTCGACTGGCCGCCGGGCGGCTGCGCCGGCTCGGCGGCTACCTGGACCTCTTCTTCATGGGCGCCGCGTTCCTGCTGCTCGAGACCAGGAGCATCGTCGGGTTCGCCCTGCTGTTCGGTGCGACCTGGTTCGTCAACGCTCTGGTGTTCGCGGGCATCCTGCTCGCGGTCCTCGCGGCCATCGAGGTACAGCGCCGCGTTCGCCTGCGCCGCCCGGGGGTGCTCTACGTGCTCTTGTTCCTGGGCCTGGCTCTGGCCGCCGCGGTCCCGGCCTCGGCGCTGCTGGACCTGGAACCGGTGCCACGCTTCTTCGCGGCGAGCGCGCTCGCCTTCTTCCCGGTGTTCGTGGCGAACCTGGTCTTCGCGGGCCGGTTCCGCGACGTCGAGGACAGCACCGTGGCGTTCGGTGCCAACCTCCTGGGCGCCATGGTAGGGGGCGCGCTCGAGTACCTCGCGCTCGTCACCGGCTACCGCGCGCTGCTCGGCGTCGCCGCGATCCTGTACGCGTTCGCGTGGATCGCGGGCCGTCGCCACCTCGGTGCGGCATCGACGGCCGACGCCGCCGAGCCGGCCGTCACCGCATGATCAGGCGTGCCAGGCGGCGAGCAGGGCGGCCTCACGCTCGCTGGTGAGCCCCGCATCCATCGGCCACGGTGCCCCGCGTTCGTCGTCCCAGGCAAGCGTGTCGCGGACGGTCTTTTCCAGCGAGCGGCAGCTGAGACCGGCGGCCTGGGCCCGCGCAGGTGAGAACAGGTGCGCGTTCGGCTCGTCGGGCGTGATCATAGGGAAGGGGTCGTCCTCTTCGGTGGCGATGAGACCGTGGGCGCGCACGAACGCATCGTCGGCCCACGCGACGGTGGTGTCGGCGCCGGTGAGTGTCACGGCGGTCTCGATCACCTCGCCGAGGGTGTGCGCGCGAGGCGGGGTGATCGCGGCGTACGTGCCCGCGCGACCGGCCTCGGCCAGGTCGAGCACGAACGCGGCGAGATCGCGCGCGTCGATCCACTGCATCGGCTGGTCTTCCGGCGCCGGCGCGAGCATCTCGCCTCCGCGCGCGGCGCGCCGGAGCCAGTAGGTGAACCGGTCGGTCGGGTCGTGCGGCCCGACGATGTAGCCGGGGCGCACGACGGTGGCGCGATCGCCGTACGCGACCTCGACCTCGCGTTCGCATGCGACCTTGAGCGGGCCGTAGGTCTCCGAGGTGATCTCCTCGGTGTCGGGGAACGGCGGCTGATGCACGTCGTCGTCCTCGGTGGCCCCGGCACGTGCATCCTCGCGGTGGGCCGACACCGAAGAGATGAAGAGGTACCGACCGACGTCGGGGAAGGCGGCGGCGGACCCGCGGAGCTCACGAGGGACGTATCCGCAGAAGTCCACGACCGCGTCGAAGGACCGCCCGGCGATCGCACCGAACCCGTCCGCGCGGTCGCCGTGGACGTGCTCGGCGCCGGGCCACGGATCGTCCGGGCCCGAGCCGCGGTGGAAGATCGTGACGTCGTGTCCCTGTTCCAGGGCCTGCCCGGTCAGGGCACGGCCCGAGAACCGCCCCCCTCCGATGGTCAGCAGCTTCATGGCGCGAACCTAGCAAAGTTCGGATCGGGGTTGACAGACGCCCGCGGATGACGTCAGTATGACGTCATCCAAGACGCCGAAAGACGGCGCTGAGACAGGAGGGAGACACCATGCACCCCGAGATCGCCCGGCCGACCTACTGGCGCGAGCCCCAGCTGCGGACCCGGTCCTCGACCCGCCACCACCGCTCCACCCGCCGGTTCTTCCCGCGCCGGCCGGCCGCGACCGAGGACCGCTGATGGACCTGACGCCCCACCTCGAAGCCGTCCGCTCCGACCTGGAGTCGCTGGCGGACGAGCAGGCCCAAGCGTCGATGACGCGCCTCGCGCGGGCCGTCGAGCCGGCCATGCAGCTGCGGCTCCTGGACGTCCTCGGCGAGGCCGCCCTGGAGCTGTCGCAGCAGCTCCCCGGAGGTCACGCCGAGGTCCGCGTCGCCGCACGCGACGCCAGCATCGTGTACGTACCCGAAGAGCCCGGTGAACCCGAGCCCGATGCCGCCGCGGACGAGGAAGAGGGCGGCACCGCACGCCTCACCCTGCGGATGCCCGAGGGGTTGAAGGTCAAGGTCGAGGCCACCGCGGCCAAGGAAGGGCTCTCCGTGAACGCGTGGTTGGTGCGCACCATCACCCGGGGCGTCGAGGGGCGCCGGTTCGAGCTCGAGATCGGCAAGGCCAAGCGCGGCGGCTCGCGCGTCACCGGCTGGGCCGAGGGTTGAGGAGCCGGCGATGGACACGATGACGTTCTCCACCCCCGGCCCCCTCCGCTTCGTGATCGAGATCGGATCGGGCGACATCCGCGTGCAGACCGGCGAGACCGAGACCACCACCGTCGATATCCAGGTCCGCAAGGGGCCCGAGCCCGAGGTCCGACAGAGCGCCGACCCGTCGGAGGGCTCGACGATCTGGGTCAGCTCGCGCAAGGCCAAGCGTCAGGAATGCGACATCACCATCGCGTGCCCGCACGGCACCTCGATCGAGGTGACCACGGGCTCGGCCGACCTGGCGATCCGCGGCGACGCCGGCGACGTCGCCTTCCGCGCCGGCTCCGGCGACCTGGTGTTCGAGCGGGCCCGCGGCGACGTGACCGTGAAGGTCGGCAGCGGCGACGCCCTCGGTGATGTCGTCGGTGGCTCGTTCTCCATGCAGAGCGGCTCGGGCGACGCGCGCGTGCGCGAGGTCGGCGGCAGCCTCACGGTCAAGACCGCGTCCGGCGACATCCTCGCGGGACCCGTCGGCGCCGACGTGAACGTGACGACGGTCTCCGGCGATGTGCAGATCTCGTCGCTGCGGTCGGGTGAAGCCCACATCCGCTCCGTCGCCGGCGACGTCGAGGTCGGCGTGGCCGCCGGCACGCGCGTGTTCCTCGACCTGTCGGCGACCTCGGGCGAGGCGCGCTCGGACCTCGCCCCGTCCGAAGGACCGGCGGGCGAGGGCGCCACGCTCGAGCTCCACGCCGCGACGGTGTCGGGCGACATCACCGTGAGGCGAGCCCGAGCCTGATGCGCGCCCTGCTCCGCGACCGCGACTTCCGGCTCCTGCTCGCCGGTCAGACGCTCTCCGCGCTCGGGGACTACGCGATGTTCCTCGCGCTCGGGATCTGGGCGAAGGACCTGACGGGATCGAACGCGGCAGCCGGACTGACGATCTTGCCGTTCGCGCTGCCCGCGCTCTTCGGGCCGGCGCTCGGGGTGCTCGTCGACCGCTACCCCCGGCGCGTGGTGATGATCGTCACCGACCTCGCGGCGGCTGTTGTCGTCAGCTCCCTGATCGCGGTCGACGGCGTGGAGGACATGTGGATCCTCTACCTCGTGTCGTTCGCGACCGGGGTGATCGTCACGGTCTACCAGGCGGCCCGCGCCGGGCTGCTGCGCGGCATGCTCGACGAGGGACTGCTCGGCGAGGCGAACGGGCTGCTGCAGGCCACGAACCAGGGCATGCGGCTGCTCGCGCCGCTCGCGGGCGCCGGGCTGTTCGCCGTCGTCGGGGGCCAGGCGGTCGCGCTGCTCGACGCCGGCACCTTCCTCGTGAGCGCCGCCCTGCTGAGCGCGATCCGCGCGCGGGACCTGGAGCGTCGCCGCGACCCGGTCCGCTGGTGGGCCGAGATCCGTGAGGGGCTGCACCACATCGGTGCGAGCCCCGACCTGATGCGCCTCGCGATCGGCACCGCGATGGTGACGCTGCTGTTCGGCTGTACCGAGGTCCTCATCTACGCGATGGTCGACGACGGGTTGCACCGGCCGCCGGAGTTCCTGGGCGTCCTCGCCTCGATCCAAGGTGTCGGGGCCGTGGCGGGCGGCATCGCAGCCGGCGCCGCGCTCCGCCGGTGGGGCGAGCTCCAGACGGTCGCGATCGCCTGCGCGGGAGCGGGGGTGGGGATGATCATGTTCGGGACCGCGGTCATGGCGTTCGTGGTCGTCGCGTGCCTCGCGTTCGGCCTGGTCGTGACCCTGTTCATGGTCGGCTACCAGACGTTGATGCAGCGTCGCACGCCCGAGGAGCTGCAGGGCCGCGTGATGGCGGCGGTCGAGGCCGCGGTGATGTTCCCCTACGTCGTCTCGGTGGCGATCGGCGCCGCGCTCGTGGCGGTCGTGCCCTTCCAGCTCGTCTACACGGTCGGCGGCCTCGGGGCGCTCGCGGCCTCGTTGTACTTCGTGCGCGGCCGCGCGCCCGTAACGACGCCCGCCTGAGCCTGCCTATGCCGCGGCGCTTACCCCGAGGGGAAGGTCAAACGCCTACGCGGCCGTTTTCCATCGAGGCATCGTAGGCGCCGCTGCGCGCGAGGCCGTTCATCTTCGCGCGGTGCGCGAGGGCGGTCTGTCCGGCCGCGACCTTCGCGACAGCGCCGCCCCAGGCCGCCAGCGAGGGCGCCTGTAACGCGCGTCCGTAGCTGAACGAGAGCTGCCAAGGCAGCCCCCCGCCCGCCCCGCCGATGCGGTTCATCTCGTTCAGGCGGCTCGTCGCCTGAACGTCGGTCATACCGCCCGACAGGAACACGACGCCGGGGACCTCGGCCGGCACGTGGGCGGTCAGGCACCGGATCGTGGCCTCGGCGATCGTGCGGTCGTCGTCCTGGACCGCGTTGCCCTTGCCGGGCACGATCATGTTGACCTTCAGCAGGGACCCGGGCAGGTCCACGCGGTGCGCGGCGAGCTGCCGGTAGAGCGCGCCGAGGGTGCGGCCGGTCGCGTCCTCGCAGGCGGCGATGTCGTGGTCGCCGTCCATCAAGATCTCGGGCTCGACGATCGGCACGATGCCGGCCTCTTGGCACAGCGCCGCGTAGCGGGCCATGCCGTGCACGTTCGCGTCGATCGCGAACGAGGTCGGGGTGGCGTCACCGATGATGATCGTCGCGCGCCACTTCGCGAACCGGGCGCCGAGCCCCCGGTACTCGGTCAGACGCTCGCGGAGCCCGTCGAGGCCCTCGGTGACGGTCTCGTTCGGGAACAGCGAGAGCGGCTTCGCGCCGGTGTCGACCTTGATCCCCGGGATCGCGCCGGCCGCCTCGAGCACCTTGACGAACGGCACGCCGTCGTCGGTGGACTGGCGGATGGTCTCGTCGAAGAGGATGACGCCGCTGATGTGCTCGCCGAGCCCCGGAGTGGTGAAGAGCATCTGTCGGTAGGCGCGGCGGTTGTCCTCGGTGTTGTCGACCCCGATGGAGTCGAAGCGCTTCGCGATGGTGCCGGTCGACTCGTCGGCCGCGAGGATCCCCTTCGCGGGGGCGACGAGCTGGCGGGCCGTGGCGCGCATGGCGTCGGTCATGGTCGGGGTCCTCCTGGCTCGTGTGAGGTCTACCGCGCGGCAGCGTAGCGGGTGGCCGCTCACGTGCCACGCTGGGTCTCGGCGAGGAGAGCCGCTCGTCAAGTGTGCTCGGCCAGGAAGGCGACGACCGCCTCCACGAGCTCCTCCCCGTCGAGCAGAGCGCGGTCGTTGTGGTCGGCCCCGGCGATCACGACGTGGCGCGACCGGTGCGCTGCCTCCGCCACAGCCCTGCTCTGGCCGGGGGGGACGATCGTGTCTGCCTCCCCCCAGATCACGAGGACCGGACCGTCGTAGGACCGGACGTGCTCGACCACGGGGAAGCGGTCGCGCAGGAGCGCCCCGACCGGCAGCAGCGGATAGTGCACCCTGCCCATGTCGACGAGGGACGTGAACGGCGAGCGCAGCACGAGTGCCGCCGGCGGCCTCTCCGCGGCGAGACCGGCCGCGACGCCGGCACCGAGGGATTCGCCGAGATACGCGATCCGATCGGCATCGACGTCGTCACGGTCCGCGAGCCACGAGACCGCCGCCATCGCATCCTTCGCGAGGCCCTGCTCGGACGGAGTCCCGGGATTGCCACCGTAGCCGCGATAGTCGTAGAGCAGCACCGCCCACCCCCGATCGCGCAGCGCCTCGGCGAGCAGCACCCGGTGGCTCCGGTTGCCCGCGTTGCCGTTGCAGACGAGAACCGCACGCCCGTCGGCTCCCTCGGCCGGGAAGAACCACCCGCTCAGTTCGAGCCCATCGGACGTGGTGAACGTCGCCTCCTGAGCGCCGGGCGGCGGCGGCCCGAGAAGGCGGGTCGGGAAGTAGATCAAGCTGCGCTGGAACGCCCACGCGGCGCCCACGAACCCGACCACCGCCACTGCGAGCACGACGGCGATGCGCCGCATCCTGCCCAGCTGCATCCTCCCCATAGGGTACGCGGCAGGCAGGCCGGCGTTCCCCGGCGGCGACGTCCGGACCCTGCAACGCCCTCCAAAGGGTCAGATCGAGCGCGTCGCGTGAGACTCAGGCTCTCGGCCCGACCTACCGATAGCCGGGTATGCGGTCCCCCCGGACAGGCCCTGCTCTTCACGCGTCGTGGCTGGCCATGGCCCTCGCGGGCATGCTCTCAGTGCTCACGCCGGTCTCGGCGCGCCTGGCCGGTGAGCGTGCCGCCGAGGCACCCACGGCCTCGACCAGCGCGCGGGTCGTGCAGAGCGCGGTCACCCGCGAGCGCCCCCGCCCTCCGGTCATCGAGACCCAGGTCCTGGGCGCGAGCAGCGAGACCGACGACGAGCCCGAGGCCGAGCCGCACCTGCTGGTGAGGGCTGAGCCCGGGCTCGTCGCGCGGCGTCATGCCTCGCGCGGCGCCGCGCCGCTCGGCACGGTCGCGACCTCGTCGAAGTACTACGGCGCGCCGCTCATGCTGTGGGTCGAAGAGGTCAAGCGCCGGGGCGGCCAGGACTGGGGCCTCGTCGAGCTCCCCTACGTCTACCCGCTCCGCGACGGATGGATCGCGCTCGCCGGCCTACGCCGCGACACCACCTGGATCACGGTGCGTATCGACCTGTCGAAGCACGAGGTCGTCGTCGAGCGCCGCGGCGAGGCTCTGTACGAGGTGGACGGCGCGATCGGTTCCTCGGTCTCGCCGACCCCGCCGGGCGAGTACGTGGTCACCGACCGGGTGGCGTTCAGCGTGGGTTCGTCGCTGGGGTCGTTCGCGTTCGGCATCAGTGGCATCCAGCCCGCGCTGCCGCCAGGGTGGAGCGGCGGCGACCAGCTCGCGATCCACGGAACGAACCAGCCCTGGTCGATCGGGCGGAGCGTCTCGGCCGGCTGCGTGCGCGTGTCCGAGCAGGCGCTCGACCGCTTCAAGCCCTTGCTTCGCCAGGGCACGCCCGTGATCATCGTGCCCTGAACGGCACGCACGTCTTCACGGAACCCTCACGCCTGATTAGGCCATTCGGCCGATTACCGCCCGACACCCGTTGCGTTTGGCTTATGCGGCAGCGAGTCGCTGTTGCCCGCCGGACCCGTGGGGAGGGAACCCATGTCGCGGATCCAGGCACGCCGCGAGGAGGGTGCCGTCGCCGTCATCGTGGCGCTCATCATCGTCGCCCTCATGGGCGTGATGGTGCTCGTCGTCGACGTCGGATGGCTGCTCACGCGCCGGATCGCGGTACAGAACGCGGCCGACGCCGCGGCGCTCGCGGCCGCGATCTCGTGCGGCACGCGCGAGGGGCCCGAGGTCGCGCGCGTCCAAGCCGACACCTACACGGTCGCGAACGCGACCGACGGGGCCGTGTCGCCCGGGTTCCCGCGCTACACGCCCGACTGCAACGCCTCGAGCGGTCTGGTCACGATCGAGGTGCAGGAGACCTCCTCGCTCTTCTTCGCGCCGGTCCTCGGCGCCGACACCGCGATCGTCCGCGCGCAGGCCACGGCGAGCTGGGGCGGCGCCGGGGTCGGCGAGAACATCGCGCCGCTGATGCTCTCGGCGAAGCGGCTCACGGACTGTCAGATCCCGCCGCCCCTGGGCCAGGCGACGAACCCGCAGACCTGCCACTTCTACTGGGACAACTCGTCGTCGAACCCGCAGAACCCGAACCCGATCCTCACCAACGCCGAGTGGGGGACGCTCGACCTGAACAACTGGAACGTGCCGACCTCCACCAACTGCAACCAGGCGGTCCCCGGTGACTTCGAGACGTGGATGTTCGACGGCTTCACCGAACCGCTCCCGATCGACCCGCCGCCGGATCCGACGGTGACTCCCCCCTACGGGACCACCTACGTGTGCCGCGGCCAGGGCAACTTCGGCAACTCCCTCAACACGCTGATCGAGCAGGCGATCACGGATGAGCTCGTCCTGTACTTCCCCGTGAACGACCCGCTGACCCAGGTCGACCGGTACGGCGTCGCTTGCACGCCGGGGATGGCCTGCTCGGTCGATAAGTACAACATCATCGGGTTCGCGCGGCTGCGGATCACGCAGCTGTGGTCGGGCAAGCAGGAGACCGAGTCCAGCCCATGCATCGACCGGATCGGGATCACGCCGACGGCCAACTCGCGGTGCATGGAGGCGCTGTGGACGTCGTACACCACCGAAGGACTGAACCCCGAGGGTGGAGAGAACTTCGGGCTCGTGCCGGTCCGCCTGGTCGCCTAACGCGAGTGCTCGTCGGCGAACGCGCGCAGGTCGTGCAGATGCGCGTCGTCGTGGCGGAACGGGTCCTGGGCCCCGACCAGGATCTGCCCGACGCGGTGCCCGAGCGGGCTGCGCGCACGCGGCGTCGGCGGCGAGGACCACTGTTCGTCGGTGAGGGCGCGGATCGCCGCGATCAGCCGGTCGTGCGTCGCCGAGGCCGAGGACAGGGTTTTCGCCACCGACCGCGAAGCCTTCCGCGCGACCTCCTCCGCGTTGACCTTCGCGCCGCCCAGCTCGCGGAGCCTCCGGTCGATCGGCGCCTGTTCGCTGCCCGACCAGGCATCGAGAGCCGCGAGCGCGTGCTCCTCCCAACTCTCGAGGTGGCCGACGAGGTCCTTGGGCGACCAGTCGTCTCCACCGAGCCCGGTGGTGGTGAGGGCTCGCGGCGACAGTCTCGCGAGCAGCTTCTCGGTCTGGCGGCGGTCCGACTGGAGGAGGCGCACGGCCTCGCGCCGCGGGACGAGCTCGGTCATGGCCGCGACTCTACGCCTGCTGCCACAGCGCCGCAGCCACGAGCTCCGGCACGGTGATCTCGGCGAGCAGTCGCACGATCGGGTCGTCGTCGCCCGGGTAGCGGACGGTGGTGGTGGCGCCCACGGTGTCGGCGCCGACGGCGAGGACGCGGGCCTCACGGTCGCGCATCCAGGTCATCACCTCGCCGTCGGCGCCGGAGCGAGCGAACAGCAGGGCCCGGTAGTCGAGCGGCTCGGTCAGGTAGACGTCGACGTGCAGCCAGTCGGCGCTCTCGCACGCGGTGGCGTGCAGACGCGGCCCCTCACGCAGCATGAGCGCCCCTTGCTCGGCGCTCGCGATCCGTTCGTTCGGAGCGAGCAGGAACGCGCGGCCGATCTCACCGAGCAGGTCCGTCGCGCCGGGGAGCCACGCGTCGCGGCGCGCGAGCAGATCCTCGTTGGCGCCGGCCGCGGCGTGGGCGGCGCGCGCGACGGTCGCGACGTCGCCACCGGTCAGCTGCGCCTCGAGCTGCAGCAGCCGGACGAGCGTGTGCAGATAGGTGCGGCAGGCGACGCCGCCGGTCTCCACGCCGGCCGCCAGGCCGACCACGTTGCCGGCGGCGTCGCCGAGGTCCGTCCCGCCCGCGTTGGTGAGCGCCACGGTGGCCGAGCCCGCCGCGGCGTGACGCGCGAGGGCGGCCACGGTCCCGGGCGTCGACCCGGACGCCGAGACCCCGACCGCGAGGGTCCCCGGACCGCCGGGATGCACGGCCTCGGCGCTCGCGTATTCCGCAACGGCGTCGATGCCCGACGCCCGCAGGCGCGAGGCGGCGACGAGCGCGGCGTAGCGTGAGGACCCGAGCCCGAGGAACACGACGCGTCGCGGCGGCGCGTCGCCGATCGGCCACGGGTCCTCGCCGAGACGGTCCGTCAGGGCCCGCAGGTGCTCGGGCTTCGTCTCGAGGTCCCCGAGGAACTTCGCCGGGTCGGGCGACCAGCTCACGAGATCGTCTCCAGCAGGTCAGGCATCGCTCGATCGGGGACGTAGCGCCAGTGCGGCAGGTACCGCGCGACGTAGACGTACTCGTGCGCCTCCTGCGCGACCTCGAACGGCGCGAGCAGCCGTTCGTCGAACAGAGCGGGGTCGGTCGCATCGCGGTACGCGTCGAGGAACGTGTCACGGGCGTCGCGGATCCACGCCCGCACGTCGTCGTCACGGCCGGAGCGCCGGCGCTGGGCGACCCGGCCGACGTGATCGATCGCGCGCGCCATCGCGGCGACGTCACGGGCGGGCGAGTCGCGAGCCACGCGCGCCTCGGCGGGCGCGAGCGGGTTCCCGTCGAGGTCGGCGACGGCCTCGCCGCCGTCCCAGCGCAGGATCTGCCCGACATGCAGGTCGCCGTGGATCCGCATGACCGGCGTCGCTCCGGCCTCGCGCAGCCGGGCGATCACCTCACCCGCCCGCGGCGCGAGCGCGCGGAGACGTTCGCCCTCCTCGCCGTCGGTGAGGCCCAGAGCCTCCTCGAGCGTCGCCTCGGCCGGCGCCGCCCACACCGCCGCGTCGGCTTCGCCGACCGGTGCCTCGAGCACCCCCGACGGCGTCGCCAGCGCGCGGTGCAGGCGGCCGACGAGGCCGCCGATCCGCGCGGCGGCGTCGACCGCCGGTTCCCACGACCCCTCGCCGTCGAGCGCCGCGAGCACCAGCTCGGGGTACCAGTCCCATCCGTCGCGCGCCCCCGGCAGGTAGGCCGCCGCGCTCGCGACCAGCACCTCGCGCCCCTCGTCGTCGTCGCGCCACACGAGCGCGCCGAACGACGCCGGGGTCTCGGCGAACCCCACGGCGGCGAGGTGGGCGGGCAGGTCCAGCCCCGGCTGGGGTCCGGGCGAGGTCCGGACGTAGAGCTTGACGACCGCGGATCCTGCCACCACGACGGAGTCGTTCGACTGGTCGACGTCGATCGCGCGCTCCGCGGTCTGCCGCGGGACCTCGGCGTCGCGGCGCACGGTGAACCGGCCTCCCGTCGCGCCGTCGCCGATCGCCCCCAGCACGCCGGCCCACACGCCGTCCCCGGCGACGGCGCGCCGGAGGTCACCCGAAGGATCCCCGGCGACCGGCACCACGAGCAGCCCGTCGCGCGCCGACACCACGGCGAGCCCTGCCCCGGCGCCGACCTGGAACACGTCGCGGAGCTCCAGCTCCCCGGTGTTGCCGGCCGTGAGACGCGGCGGGAGCAGCTCGTCCGGGTGCTCGCCCACGAAGCGTCGCACCCGCTCGATGTCCATCGCGGCCGGAGTCTACGTGTACACTTCGCTCAATGAACATTGAGGTATCTGCCGCCCCACGTGGTCTCGAGGACCGCGCCGGCATCCACGCGGCGCTCGCCGACCCGCTCCGCGTGGCGATGGTCGACGCGCTCGGCGTGGGCGACCGGACCCCGGGCGAGCTCGCGCGTGCGCTCGGCATCGGATCGAACCTGCTCGCGCATCACCTCCACGTCCTCGAGAAGCGCGGCCTCGTCGAGCGCCGACGCTCGATCGGCGACGGCCGCCGGGCGTACGTGCGTCTCGTGCCCGACCGTCTCGCCGCCCTCGCGGTGCACGCGTCGTTCAGCGTCTCGCGGGTGCTGTTCGTCTGCACCCGGAACTCGGCCAGGTCCCAGCTGGCGGCCGCGACCTGGAACCGCGAGCCGCGGGCCGTCCACGCTGAGAGCGCCGGCACCCACCCGGCCGGCCGCGTGCACCCCGGGGCCGTCCGCGCGGGGCGGCGCCACAGCCTCGATCTCTCGGGTGCCACGCCGCGGACGCTCCCGCGGCCGGACGCGCGGACGCTGCTCGTGACGGTCTGCGACCAGGCGCGCGAGGAGCTCCGGGATCGGGTCGACGTGCACTGGTCGGTCCCCGACCCCGTCGCGGCCGGGACGCGCGACGCGTTCGACGCGGCCGCCGACGAGATCGCGGCTCGTGTCGCGTCCCTCGACCGACTGATCCGTTCATGATCCACCGTCATCACGAGGAGGCAGTCACGTCATGTCCGAGCTGACCGAGGCGATGAGCGTCCTGCCGATCGAGCAGCGCGCGACCGTCCGCCACATCGCCGCCCAGCTCCAGGACGAGTTCCGGGGTGTCTTCGGCGTCGAGACGATCGAGCGCTACCTGGCGTCGTCGCTCCTCGCGTTGCAGAGCGCGAGGATCAAGAACTTCGTGCCGCTGTTCTCGGCGCGCTTCGCGCGCCAGCGCCTGCGCGCGCTCGCGAAGGTCGAGGGCAAGGTCTCGGCCGCTCTCCCCTCGATCGTGTTCCTCTGCGTCCACAACGCCGGACGCTCGCAGATGGCGGCCGGCTGGGCGACCGCGCTCGGCGGCGATCGCGTCGAGGTCTCCTCCGGCGGCTCCGACCCCGCGTCCGAGGTCAACCCGGCGGCGGTGGCCGCGATGGCCGAGGCCGGGATCGACATCGCCGATCGGTTCCCGAAGCCCTGGACCGACGAGATCATCCAAGCGGCCGAGGTCATCGTGACGATGGGGTGCGGCGACGCGTGCCCGATCTTCCCGGGCAAGCGCTACGAGGATCGGGAGGTCGACGATCCGTCGGGCCGAGAGATCGCCGACGTCCGCCCGATCCGCGACGACATCGAGGGCCGCGTGAAGCGGCTGCTCGATGAGCTGGGCGTCACCGCGAGCTGACGGCCTCCGCCAAGGTGACCCGGAGTCAGGTTGGGCCGTTCTCCCGGGCCCGCAACCGTGGCACCTTCTCCAGCGGGCCCGCGACGGGCCCCACCCACCGATCGCGCACGGGGAGCCCCGGGAGACGACAGGAGAGCAGATGTCCGAAGAGCACATGGAAGCGCTGCGCCAGGCCCTGATCGGCGCGAAGAGGGAAGAGGGCATCGCCGCCACGCAGGCGCTCCTGGACGAGGGCGCCGACCCGGTGATCATCCTGTCGGACGCGATGGCCTCCGCGATGTTCACGCTGGGCGCCATGTGGAGCCGCGGCGAGGTCTTCCTGCCCGAGGTCGTCGCCTCCGCCACCCTGTTCAAGATGTGCAACGACATGGTCGAGCCGGTGCTCCTCGCCGCCGGCGGCAAGAAGGTGATCACCGGCAAGGTGATCCTCGCCACGGTCAAGGGCGACCTGCACGACCTGGGCAAGAACATGGTCGGCGCGATGCTCAAGACCGCCGGGTTCGAGGTCACCGACCTGGGCAAGGACACGCCGACGCAGAAGATCATCGACGCCGTGAAGCAGCTCGAGCCCGACATCGTCGGGATGTCGGCGCTGCTCACGACCACGGTCCCCCAGCAGAAGGTCGTCATCGAGGCGCTGAAGGCCGAGGGCCTGTTCGACAAGGTCAAGGTGATGGTTGGCGGCGCACCGGTCACGCAGGAGTGGGCCGATGAGATCGGCGCCGACGGGTTCGCGCCCGACGCCCCCGAGGCCGTGAGCCGCGCGAAAGCCCTGCTCGGCGTCCCCGTCTAGCTCCACCGCCCGGTTCGGGTCCGCGGCGTAGGCTGCGGCTGATGTCGTCGCCGGCGCGCTCGAACCGCTGGTGGCCGGCGCTCGTCGCGCTGACCACGATCGTCCTCGGCGAGTCGATCCGCGCGATCTTCCCGCTGCTGTACGACGTGCGGGAAGGTCAGGGTGCCGGGGTCGGCGTCGGCTGGGCGCTCCTGATGTTCCTCGCCGCGCCGATGCTCGCCTCGCCGATGCGAGCCGCGTTCGGCGTGGGCCGTGCGACGCGGCTGGCCGTCGGCGTCCTCGCCGCCGCGAGGATCGCGATGCAGCTCGCGGACCCGATCCCGCTCCCGATCGCGGCGATCGCGGTCGCGGCGGGCATCGTCGCGCTCGCGCTCGAGGTGCAGGCCGCCCGCGCGGCCGGCCGATCGGCGGCGTTCGCGGGCGCCGTGCTGACCGGGATCGCGATCGACGCGGCGCTCCGGGGCGCGTTCCGGTGTGGCAGGACGGCGTCTGGGCGTTCGCGGTCGCCGTCGTCCTGTCGGCAGGCCTCCTCGTCGCCGTCGTCGTCGCGGACGAGCCGGCGCCCTCGAGCCACGGCGACGGACCGACGTGGGCGGTCGTGCTGCTCGGTCCGTTCTTCGTTCTGCAGATGCTGTTCCTCCAGAACGCCGGGTTCGCGGCCTCCGAGACGGGCCTCGCCATG
>CAZZND010000032.1:0-225 GCA_964655465.1 uncultured Actinomycetes bacterium | reverse complement strand
CCGTCGCGTTGGTGCTCGGTGGTGACGTGCTCGCCCTCGCAGCGGCGGTCTGGCTCGCCGGCTCGCCGACGCCCGCGATCCGCGGGGCATCCGCCGTGGCGCTGGTCGCGGGCACGGCGGCCATCGCGCACCTGGAGGGGGCGGCGGTCGGGCTCGCGCTCCCCGTGACGTCCGCGGCGGCCGGCGCCCTGCTCGTGTGCGTGGTCGCCGCCCGTACGGCGCCGG
>CAZZND010000031.1:0-24639 GCA_964655465.1 uncultured Actinomycetes bacterium | reverse complement strand
TCATCCCACCGGGGATCGCCCTGATCTGCGTGACCCTGTCGTTCACGATGTGCGGCTACGCGCTCGACGAGATCCTCAACCCCAAGCTGAGGGAACGTTGAGCGGCATCCTCGAGCTGAACGACCTCCGGATCACCTATCAGACGCAGGGGGGGCCGGTGCCCGCCGTGCGCGGGGTGGACCTGTCCGTCGCGAAGGGCGAGGTCGTCGGGCTCGCCGGCGAATCCGGATGCGGGAAGTCGACGATCGCCGGCGCGGTGCTCCGCCTCCTGCCGGAGGCGACGACCATCGAGGGACAGATCCTGCTCGAGGGCGAGGACGTGCTCGCGCTCTCCCCCGCCAAGCTCCGCGCGACCCGATGGACCGGCGCTTCCATCATCTTCCAAGGCGCGCAGCACTCGCTCAACCCGGTAAGGCGGGTCGGCGACCAGATCGCCGAGGCGATCATCGTCCACGGCCAGGCCGCGGAGCGCGAGGCGCACGTCCGGGTCGGCGCGCTGCTCGAGCAGGTCGGTCTGCCACCGCGACGCAAGGACGACTACCCGCACGAGCTGTCGGGCGGCCAGAAGCAGCGCGTCATGATCGCGATGGCGCTCGCCTGTAACCCCTCTCTGGTGATCGCCGACGAGCCGACCACGGCGCTCGACGTGATGGTGCAGGCGCAGGTGCTCCGGCTGCTCAAGCAGCTCCAGCGTGACCTGGGTCTCTCGATGATCTTCATCACCCACGACCTGTCCGTCCTGGTCGAGGTCTCGGACCGGCTGGCGATCATGTACGCCGGCAGGATCGTCGAGGAAGGGCCCTCCGAGTCCGTCTTCCACGACCCCAAGCACCCCTACACCACGGCGCTCGCAGCCGCGTTCCCCGAGATAGGGGACCGCAGGTTCCGCGGGCGTCCGATGGGACTCGGAGGCGACCCGCCCGACCCGCAGCACGTCCCGTCGGGGTGCTCGTTCCACCCGCGCTGCGCGCTGAAGTTCGACGAGTGCGAGACCCACGACCCCGGGCTGTTCGACGTCGGCGAGGGCCGGCGGTCGGCCTGCCTGCTCGCCCGAGAGGCGACCGCCGGCGCGGCGGAGAGCGCGTCGTGAGCACGGAAACGCCACCGGAGGCGACCCCTCGCGAGCTCGGACATCCGGTCGTCGAGGCCCGCGGCGTCGCGGTGAGCTTCGAAGGACGGGTCGGCCTGATCGCGGGGCTCCGGGGCAAGAAGCAGACGCCCGCGCGTGCGGTCGACGGCGCCGACCTGACGTTGCACGAGGGTGAGGTGCTGGCGCTCGCCGGCGAATCCGGCTGCGGGAAGACCACGATGGCTCGGGCCATCATGGGTTTGCTGGTTCCCACGCGCGGCGAGATCCGGTACGAAGGGGCGCCGCTGGGCAGGGGACGGGCGCTCCGGGCGTACCGCCGACACGTGCAGATGGTCTTCCAGGACCCGACGGGCTCTCTCAACCCCCGCTCCACCATCTACGAGATCGTCGCCGAGGGACTGCGGATCCACGACATCTCGTACGGTCCCGACGGCGAGCCCGAAGAGGAGCTGGTCGCCCGGGCCCTGTCGAGTGCGGGCTTGCGGCCGCCCGAGCGGTTCTTCCAGCTCTATCCGCATGAGCTCTCGGGCGGGCAGCGCCAGCGCGTGGTGATCGCGGGCGCCCTGGTGCTCGACCCGACCGTGATCGTGGCCGACGAGCCGGTGTCGAACCTGGACGCGTCCGTGCGGGGCGAGATCTTGGCGTTGCTGATGAAGCTGCGCGACGAGCTCAGGCTCTCGATCTTGATCGTGACCCACGACCTGGGGCTCGCGTGGACCGTGGCCGACCGGGTCGCCGTGATGTACCTCGGTCGCATCGTCGAGATCGGACCGGCCGAAGACGTCCTGCTGCGTCCGCAGCACCCGTACACGAAGGCCCTGCTCGACGTCGTGCCCGAGGCCGGGGGGCTCGCGCGTCCCATCTTGACGGGCGAGCCGCCCGACCCGACGCGGATCGCGCCCGGCTGCCGGTTCCACCCCCGCTGCCCGGTGGTCGCGTCGGGGCGAGCGAAGGCGCTCGGCATCGAGGACCGGTGCAAGGGCGAGGACGTCTCGATCGTCGAGCAGGGCATGGCCCACCTGGCGGCCTGCCACCTCGTGGAGCTCGGCCAGGAACCCTAGGAGCAGCCCTAGACGGTGCCGGCGCGCTCCGACGCTTGGCCTTCGATCGGCACGTCGGGCGCGGGATCTGACGCCGCCGGTTCCTCGGGGTCGGCGTCGGCCCGGAGCACGCCCAGGATGGCGGCCATCTCGGCGTCGCCCACCGGCTCGTCGCCTCCGCTCGCGCTCTGGCCTTTGGCCGTCGCGAGCAGGGCACGGAGGTTCGCCTCGGCCATCTCGGCCCGGTTCTCGAGGGTGCCGATCCGCTCGCGGAGCGACCGGAGGCTGCGCTCGGCGTCGTCACGGTCGCCACGGGCCTCACGCAGCTCCTCGCGCGCCTGCCGGATCTCCGACCGCAGTTGTGCGTTCTCGGCGCCGAGCGCGATCAGACGCTCGACCACCGCGCGCCCGAAGTCCCCGTACGCGGTGGCGGAGGCCGGTTTGGCCTCGGTCCGCCGCCGGGGCCGCCGGGCACCGCCTTGCTCCCGTTCGGCCGGATCGAGGGGACGAGCGTCGAGCAGGCGGTAGGAACCCGATGCCGGCTCGAGGCGGGACCGGCTGATGAGCGCGCGCA
This sequence comes from uncultured Actinomycetes bacterium, assembly GCA_964655465.1. Taxonomy (GTDB): domain Bacteria; phylum Actinomycetota; class UBA4738; order UBA4738; family HRBIN12; genus AC-51. The sequence goes on along the minus strand of CAZZND010000031.1, from coordinate 21,935 downwards.
TCGCCCTCGCGGTCGACAGGGCATCGGGGAACCCGAGCTCGCGCCCGATCTCAGCCGGCGTCTCGGTCATGACCGCACCGACCTCGAGCTTTGACGCGACGGCATCGAGGAAGGCGTTCGCCCGCCCGAGACTCTCGTCGTTCATGGGACAAGCATGACCGACAGTGGAGCCCGCAGGAAAGTTCCTTCCTGCCGCAACGCACAACTGGCGCGATGCCTAGGCTGGGCGCGATGCCTAGGCTGGGACTGTGCAGGCAGCGGCGAGATGGGCGGAAGCACTTGAGGCCCGGGCGATCCCGGCCCCGATCCTCGACGCGGCCCCGGCATCGCCGTGGGGCTTCCCGTCCGAGCTGTTCACGGTTCGGACCCGCCGGGCCCGTACCGCGCCGCCCACCCTGACCACGGAGCGGGCGCTCGACGCCTTGCCGGTGGGCGGCGCCGTGCTCGACGTGGGATGCGGTGGCGGCGCCACATCGCTCCCCCTCGCCGAACGCGCGGGCATGCTGATCGGCGTCGACGGCCAGGCCGACATGCTCGAGACCTTCGCAGGGGCCGCGGCGGCGGCCGGTGTCCGCGCCGAGGTCATCGGTGGGACGTGGCCCGAGGCCGCCGCCGCGGCCCCGGTCGCCGACGTGGTGGTGTGCGGTCACGTCCTGTACAACGTGCAGGACCTGCCGCCGTTCGTGGATGCGCTCACCGCTCACGCGCGCACCCGGGTGGTCGTCGAGATCACCGAGCGACACCCGCTCGCATGGATGAACGACCTGTGGCAGCGATCCCACGGCGTGCGGTTCCCCGATGGACCCACGGCCGGCGACGCCGTCGCGGTGCTGCGTGAGGCGGGCCTGGATCCCAGGCGCGAGGATCGCCCGGCGAGCGACGCCTACCGTGGCGGGTTCGAACGGCGTGCCGATGCGATCGCGCTCGTCCGACGACGACTGTGCCTGCCGGCCGGCCGCGACGACGAAATCGCACGGGCGCTCGGCGATCGTCTCCGAGAGGACGGCGGTCTGTGGTCGGTCGGCCCGCCCGAGGGAACGCCCGTCGCCACGCTCTGGTGGGATCGCGACTCGGATGTCGGCGGCGAGGCCTCCGCGACCGGGTAGCGGTCAGCGACGGGTCGGCGTTGAGCCAACACGGTCCGCGAGCCGCTCGGAGGCACCCTTGCGCCGGAGCAGGTCCAGCGCGGTTTCCCGCTCGCGCGAGGCGGCGTCGGCATCACCCGCAGCGCGCCACACCTCGGAGGCGTCAAGGTGGGCGAAGGCCGCCATCGTGAGGAAGTCCGTGGCGTCTGCGATCGCCACCGCCTCCCCGATGCAGACGATCCCCGCCGGGACGTCACCGCGAGCGGCGAGCACCTTCGCCTTGACCTGGCGCCACGCCATCTGCGATGCCTGATCGTCGTCGGCGGCGGTCTTCCTGCTCACCTCCGCGGCCGCGTCGGCCTCCTCCACCTTCCCGAGCCGGAAGAGCGCATCGCCCAACAGCGCCGCCGCCGTCGATCGGATGCTTCGCTCGCCGATCTCGGTCAGGCCCTCCACGGCGCGCTCGAGGTGAGCGGCAGCCGCGCGGGGATCGTCGAGGTACAGCAGGGCGGCACCCGCGTGCATCTCGGCATCCGAGACCCGGAAGCCGCCGGCGACGTCGTGCGCGAGCACCAGCCCCTCGTCGATGCGACGCCGGGCCTCGTCGTCGTGCCCGACGAGCGCTTCGGCGAAGGCCAGCCGCATGACGGTCTCGGGCCTCGGCCTCGTCGACTCAGCCAGGATCCGCTCGCACTGACGGATGACGAGCGGCAGGGGCGTCGGCCCGTGCACCCCCGTCGGCTGCGGTCGGAGCGCGAGCTCCCGCTCGTCGCCCGCCACCTGTGCCAGCTTCCAGCCCTGGAGGAAGGCCTCGATCGCCTGCTCCTGCCTGCCGAGCAGCGACAGCGCCTCGCCCCGGAGCCGGTGCGCCCTCGCGAGGCCGGCCACGTCGCCGAGCTGCGTCAAGGCGGCGATCGCCTGGTCGGCGAACGACAGGACGGCCGCGGCGCTCTGCGTGTCCGGCCGCAGGTACGTCACGACGTGCGTACGCTCGACCTCCAGGCGCCACCGCAGGGCCTGATCGCCGCTCCGCTCGGCGGCCTCGAGACCCCCACGCAGGGCTTCTTCCGCCTCGTCGAACGTCCCCAGGTCGAACAGAGCTGCCCCGCGGAGCCTCGCGAGCTCACCCCGTTCGGGGTCGTCGGGCCCGGCACAGTCGAGCGCGCGACCGAACAGGCTGGCGGCGGCGGCCACGTCATCGCGGCCGAACGCGCGCCGCCCCGCCACGCCGAGGTGCGTGGCGGCGAGGCTCCCCAACGCTCGCAGTCGAACCTGGTCGCCGGCCAAACCGTGGCGAAGACGGAACGCCGTCTCGAGGTGGTACCCGACGATCTCCTCGATCTCGGCGAGCCGCTCGCCGGCCCGGCGGATCAGGGCCCGTCCGTACCGCTCGTGGTCGGCGGCGCGGATCTCGCGCGGGATCGCCTGGTACGCGACGTCGCGGACGAGGATGTGACGGAACGCGTACCACCGGCTCCCCGGCCGGGAGAACCGCTGAAGCTCGAGGAGGTCCCGCCGGCAGAGCGCATCAAGCGCGGCTGCGACCTGGCCAGCGTCGGCGTCGGGCCGGAGGGCCTCGAGGTCTTCGTCACCGAAGTCGCGGCCGGCGATCGCGGCGACCTCGAGCAGGGCGCGCTCGTCGGCGGGGAGCCGGTCGATCCTCGCTTCCAGCAGCGCTTTGACGGTCGGCGGCAGCGGGACGGCGGTGAGGTCACCTGCCGGCTCCCACCGCCCCTCGCGCTCGTGCAGGTGACCGTCGTCGATCAGGATCGACACGATCTCCTCGAGGAACAGCGGGTTCCCCTCCGCGGCGGAAGCGATCCTGTCTCGGGCGGGAGGCTCGAGCTCGCTCGATCCGAGCAGCCGCACGAGCAGGTCGTCGGTCTCGGCGTCGTCGAGCGGCTCGAGCCGGATGGTCGTGGCATCGATCCCCGCGCTACCCCAGGTCGGCCGGCGTTCGACGAGCTCCGGACGCGCGCTGCACACGAAGACGACGGGTACGTCGGTGGATGTCGACGACACGTACCCGACCAGATCGAGCAGGGAATCGTCGCCCCACTGGAGGTCCTCGAGCACCACGACGAGCGGGCGCCGGCGCGCGCCGATCTCGAGCGCACGGCGGATCGCCCACGACGTCTCGTCCGGCGCGGGCCCACGGTCCGCGAGGCCCACGAGTGCACCGAGCTGCTCGGCCAGGATGTCGGCGTCCGGCTCGGCGGCGACGAACTCTCGCAACCGGCGCCGCGCCGAGCGGGCTCCGCCCCCCTCGGGGATGCCCGCGACGTCGCGCACGACCTGCGCGATGGGCCACACGCCGATGTCGCGGCCGTACGGGAGGCAGTGCCCCACCGCGACCTCCACCCGGTCCCCCAGGCTCGCCGTGAACTCGGCGATCAGCCGGGACTTGCCGATCCCGGCGGGACCGAGCACCGACAGCAGCGTCGGACGGCGCGCGGCGAGCGCCCGCTGGGCACCCTCGCGCAGGCGAGCGAGCTCGCCTTCGCGTCCGACCAGGGGGGCCGTGAGCCGCCGGGTCGCGCGGGCGTGCGCGACGTCGAGCAGCCGGTAGGCGACGAGCGGGCCTTCGTCGTCGTCGAGGACCAGCAGCGGCGACGGATCGACCGCGGCGATCGCCTGTGCCAGACGCTGCGTGGCAACCCCCAGGAGCACCTCGCCCCCGCGGGCCTTCCGCGCGAGCTGGTCGGCGACCTCGACGGGATCGTGGGTCAACAGGCGGACGTCGGCCCCGGCGACCTCGACGAGCACCTCACCCGTCGAGACCGCGATCCGCGCCTCGAGCCCCATGGCGGCGGAGGCCCGGCCGAGCGCGTCCGCGGTCCGCACGGCTCGCTCGGCGTCGTCCTCATGGACCACGGGGATCCCGAACACCGCGAGGAAACGCCCCGATCTCGCCGGGGGGCACCACCCGCCGAGGTTGGCCACGACCCCCCCCAGCAGATCGGCGACGGCGGTCGTCGAAGCCCGGACCTCCTCCGGGTCGCCCGTCGGGAGACGGAGCGCCACGACCGTGACCGTCTTGCGCATCTCCCGCGCCTCGACCGCGGGCGGGACCGGAGGAGCGAGCTGCGGATCACCCGCGAGGATCCGCTGCTCGAGCTCGTTCACGGACGGTCCGGGCTCCATCCCCAGCTGCTCCGACAGCTGGTGACGAAGCGAGGCGAGCTCCGCGAGCGCATCCGCCTGCCGGCCACACCGGAACAGCGCGAGCGCAGCGAGCTCCGCGAGGCGCTCGTCCAGCGGCCGCTCGGCTCGGGCCCTCATCAGGTCGGGCACGATCTCCAGGTGACGGCCGAGCTCGAGCTCGGCTTCGAAACGCAGCGTCGTCGCGAGGTCGTGCAGGTCCTCGAGCTCGCGAAGCTCACCGGCCGGTAGCCCCGGGAGATCGAGACCGGTCAGGGGGACCCCGCGCCACAGCGCGAGCGCCTCGGTGAGCCGCCGGCGAGCCCGCTCGGGGTCGTTGGCGCCGAGGCTCTCCCTGCCCTCGATGATCGCGCGGCGGAACCGGGTCGCGTCGAGTTGCTCGGGGGCCATCTGCAGCTCGTAGGCCGAGCCACGGGTCCGGATCGCATCCGCGGCGCCGTGTTCTCCCAGGGTCTTGCGAAGCTTCGAGATATGCACCTGCAACGAGGTCCGCACGGTCGGCGGCGCCGACTCGCCCCAGACGGCGTCGATCAAGGTGTCCGCCGATACCTCCTGCCCGCCGCGAAGCAGGAGGACCGCCAAGATGGCTTGCACCCGAGGCCCACCCACCGCGATGCGCTGGTCGCCGACCCTCACCTCGAGAGGGCCCAGGATGCCGAAGCGAACCGGTGGGGCCACGCACGTCCCTTCCGTGGGGCGGAGAGGTCGAGCCTACCGGAGGAACGCTCGCTGCGGTAGACGGTTCTTTAGGACCGTCTTTAGCGGTTCGAGCCGCTAACAGCCCTCGTCGCAGCGGAGCCTCGCGCGCGAGGCCGACACGTAGGTACCCAGATCACCGTCCGGCCGTTCGACGACGACGACGTCGGTCGCCCGGGCGCCGAGCCCCTCGAAGACGAACGTCATGTCGCCGAGCGTGTTGGCGAACCCGCCGAGATCGCGGCCGCCGATCGGGTCGCGGCCGGCCTCCTTCATCTCGAGCTGCATCGAGCCCTCGCGCCGGAACCCCGAGACCCGGATCTCGATCGTCCCGGCCTGGATCTGCGCGTTCGGGAAATCGCATGTGGCCGGCTCCTGCAGGGTCGCGAGGCCCTCACCGGCGACCGTCCCGGTCGGGAGCTCCGTCAGGAGCGCCTGCACCTGCCACTCGGAGTGGCAGGAGCCACCGACGTGCAGGTCGTGGCGCGTGCGGCTCTCGACGGTGAGCTCCCAACGAACGAGCGCCGGGTCGAGCGTCGGTGACGTCGACGCGTCCGTCGAGCTCGGGCGCACGCCGGGGTCCTCGACGCCCGGCGGGAACGGGTCGCTCCGCGACGCGACGAACGCCCCGACCCCGGCGCTGGCAAGGAGGACCACGGTCCACACGGCGATCCTGGCGGGACGGCTCACCCGATCCCCAGACCCGTCATCAAGGCTCGCATCGACAGTCCGAAGCTGATGAACGACGCGGCGCCGAAGATCGCCCACGGTGGGATCGGCGCCGTCGAGCTCCCGCGTTTCAGCTCACGCGCGAGCGCGTGACCGATCAGGAAGATGACGATGGGGCCGAACCCGTAGACGAGGTGAAGCCAGTCCGAGGGCCGGCGTCCCATCAGCAGCAGGACGATCCCGATCAGCGCCTGCACCCCCGCGGCGGTCTGCTCCACCGTCAGCCACACCCAGAAGCCGCGGCCCGGGGCGCGGCCCGGGAGGAAGATGGCGACGATCGCCCAGACCCATCCCACCGTGTAGACGGCGAGCACGACGAACCCCACGAGAGCGTGCAGGTCGGACACCGCGGGGAGTCTACGGGTCGAGCCAGGCCGGAACGTCGGCGATGGAATCAAGCACCGCATCGGGTCTGCCGCGTTCGAGATCGTCGGGTCGGAACTTGCCCGTGCGCACCAACACGCCGGTGAGCCCGGCCACCTGGGCACCCCCGATGTCGCTCACGACGTCGTCCCCCACCATCGCCACCCGGCCGGCCTCGAGGCCCAGCGCCTCGAGCGCAGCGGCGAAGAACCCGGGCGCCGGCTTGCCGCAGATCTCGGCTTCGACGCCGGCCGCGGTCTCGAGCGCTGCCACGTACCCGCCCGCGTCCAGGTGCCAGCCCTCGTCGGTCCGCCAGTACCGGTTCCGGTGCATCGCCACCAGCGGCGCCCCGTCCATCAGCCGCCGGAAGATCCGCTCGACGAGCTCGTAGCCGAACGCGGCGCTCGCGCCGCCGATCACCATGACCCCGGCGTCCTCGGGCGTCGCGGCGAGCTCGACCCCGGGCATGTCCCGCGCGGGGTCGCCGTCGCTCAACACGAAGGCCGGGAGCCTGGGATGAGCCCGCCGAAGATGCGACGCCGTCGCCGTCACGGCGGTCACGATGGCGGCGGCGTTCACGACGAGCCCGGCGTCGCCGAGCGTCGCCGCGAGCCCGTCACGCGTGTGCGACGTGGTGTTCGTGATCAGACAGAACGGGATGCCGCGGGCGCGGAAGGCAGCGAGGGCGTCGGCGGCCCCGGGCACCCCACGCCACCCTGTGACGAGGACCCCGTCGATGTCGAGCAGGAGGCCGTCGGCCCGCACACGGCGAGTTTAGCCGCCGGGCGTCCCCAGCCTGATCCCGACGCGGCGCTTGACCGCCTCGACGTCGCTCCGGACCTCGATCCCCTTCTGCCGGCGGCGCCACTCGTCGTAGGGGGCGAGGAACCGGAACCTCGGAGGCAGCAGCGGTCTGCCCGCACGGATCGTGGCGAACGTCGCACGCATCGCGGCGGCCTTCGCCGGTGACATCGACACGCCGTACATCTCGCGCACGAGCGGCGGCAGCGTCCCGAACGCCAGCCGCGAGACGCCGCGGAGCACCGGACGCCACTCGGCCTCGGGTGGGGGGTCGAGGAACAGGTCGTAGACACGCCGCGCGCCCTCGGTCACCTGCAGCTCGCCGCGGTCCCCGAAGCCGGCGAGCCAGGCGCGGAGCGCCGGAACCGTCGGCGGGATCATGTCGCGCGGGATCAGCATCATCTCGGCAGCGAGCATCTGCTCCTCATGGAAGCGCTGGCGGCCGGCATCGTCGAGGTTGCCGACCGTGAGCCGTTCGAACAGCAGCGCGCTGTCGACCAGACACGCGTGGACGTACAGCAGCAGCGCCGGGTCGAGGGCGTCGTAGCGCTTGCCGGTGACCGGATCGATCCCGTTGATGCGTGTATGGACCTCGTTGATCTTCGCGGCGGCGGCATCGGCCTCGGCCTTGGTGCCGAACGTGACGGTGTAGGTCAGGATCAGCGTGCGCTGCAGGCGCTTCCACGGGTTGCGGTCGAACATCCCGGTCTGGTTGGCGCCCGCGACGACCAGCGGGTGCGCCGCCTGCAGCAGCAGCGCGCGGGCACCGCCGAACAGCACCGTCACCTCGCGGTGCACGTGCCAGGAGGCGCTCTCGGGGCCGAAGTAGCCGGTGTCGGACATGTCCTCCCGAGCCTAGCGCCGTGCGCGCGAAGGAGGCCGCCGACCGCACGATCGCACAGGTTGGTAGACCGGAGCGCCCGCAGGCGGCAGGATGGGCGCGATGATCATCCCCGTGATCCTCCTCGCCGCCGTCGGCGTCGGCTACACGTTCGGCGGCCGCCTCCGCAACTTCGAGACGCTCGAGGTCCATTGGTGGTCGTTCGCGATCGCCGGGGTGATCATCCAGTCCGTTCCGCTGCCGGCCATCGACGGCGTGTCGCCTCGGCTGATCGGCGCGGGCGCGCTGCTCATCTCCTACGTGCTGCTGCTCGCGTTCCTCACCGTGAACCGGTGGATCCCGGGAGCGTCCGTGATGGCGGTCGGCCTGCTGATGAACCTGCTCGTGGTCGGCATCAACGGCGGGATGCCGGTCAGCGCCGCGGCCATCGAACGCGCGGGCGGGTCGGTCGAGGCCCTCGCGAGCTCGACGAGCATCAAGCACCATGTCGCGAACGACGAGGACCTGTTGGCGTTCCTGGGCGACGTGGTCCCCGTCCCGGAGCCCGCCGGGATCGTGATCTCGATCGGGGACCTGCTGCTCTACGGGGGGATGGCCTGGTTCGTGATCCAGGTCATGCGGGGACGGAGCCGCGCGAACCCCCGGCCTCTCGCGATGTGGTTCCTGACGTACCGGGGGAAGCACGCCCCGACCCATTGGCGGATCCCGGCTCGGTACCGGGCGCCTCGGGCTGCAGCAGGGAGACCGGGAACCTCACCGTGATGGTCGTTCCCTCGCCGGGCGCGCTCGTCACCTCGAACGTCCCGCCACCGACCTTCGCGCGCTCACGCATCATCGCCATGCCGAAGTGACCCTCGGGTCCCGGGGCAGCGGTGTCGAACCCCACGCCGTCGTCACGGAGCTCGAGCGCGATATCCTTCCCACGACGGTGCACCGAGATCCACAGGTCGGACGCCTGGGCGTGCTTCAGCGCGTTCATCACGCCCTCGCGGGCGACGTGGTAGAGCAGGAGCGCGATCGGGGCGGGCATCGTGATGTCCTCGACATCCAGGTGGAAGCCCTCCCCGGAGTCGCGGCCCGCCTCATCGGTGAACGACTCGATCGCCTCGCTCAATCCCTTGGCGCCCAACGGGGAACGGTGCAGGTCCCGGATCAGGGCCCGGACGCGGTCCGAGGTCTCCCGCTTGGACTCGCGGATCTTGTCCAGCTGCACGCGCAGGTTCTCAAGGTCTCGCCTCTCGAGCTGCTTGCGCGCGATGTCGACCTGGAGCGAGAGGCGGAACAGCACTTGAGCCAGGTCGTCGTGCAGGTACCCGGCGATCTGCAGACGTTCGTCCGCGCGCTCCTCAGCCATCGCGTTCGAGAGGTCGCGCAGCACCTGCTCGCGCTCCTTGAGCTCCTGGTGCGCCTCCTCCAGCGCTTGCGCGCGGAAGAACGCCTGGCGCGCGAACAGCAGCGGCGCGAGGAGCGCCGGCAGCGACCACCAGCCGACGCGGAGGTAGAACTGCGCGAGCGTGAGACCCAGCACACCGAGCCCCAGGTAGCTGATGAGGAAGTCACGGACGCTGCCGATGGTCATCTGCTTCACGACCGAGAGCGGCTTCGCCCCGAGCTTGGTGCTCATGTACAGGGTCACGAGCGAGACGTTCACCGCGTAGTCGGCGACCGAGGCGGCGACCGCGCCCGTGAGCTGGAGAGCGACCGACGAGTCGGTGGTCGCGACCGCATGAAACGCGGCGCTGGCCGCCATGACGCTAAGCGCGACTTGGCTCCGGTTGAAGATTGCTAGGCCCCACGGCACCTCGCGCTTCCACTCACGAGGATCACTCGCGCCGAGGAACGCGAGCATCCCGGCTATCCCGGGGGGGTAAAGGATGGCCACCATAATCAGCAGTGGGAATCCCACGCTGATGGTGAGTCCTCGCCACGCCGGAACAGGCATCAGCTCAACGAGTGCGATGAGAATCGACCACAGGAGCAGGATCCACGTGAACTGGTCGGCCGACCGATAGATCAGGACAGCGATAAGAACGACCGTAGGTACAACTACTAGTAGTTCGACGATATGGACGCGGCCCCGATCCCTGTCTCTCACAGAGCAATCATGGCTCGACCAGAACACAAGATGAAGTAGGCGCGATCTAGTACCCACGACGTAGGGCGATCCAGTGGCTTGCCCCCGAAAAGGGGTCCCCCCGATAGTGTGCAGACCATCCCCCATTGTGGGTCTGGCTCGGAAAAGGAGGGACGCTCCATGAAAATCGTCACCCGACTGATTCTGGCTCTTGGGTCGCTCGCCGCTTTGGCGCTGGCCGGCGGCGCTCATTGGCGCGCTGGCTAAGCTATTGCGCCGGAACCCATGAAGACGGTCCTCCGCAACTTGAGGACCGTCTTCCTACTCTCTGACCTGGCGGTGGCCACCCGCGCCTGACGGAGCGGTAACGCCGTTTAGTCGCCCTTAGGGGGACCTTTAGCGGCCCCAAGAAGACTCCCCCTCAGGAGCTCTGATTAAGCGGGGCTCGAGATGCGGGAGGTGCGGAGATGGTCAAGACTCTTCGGCGAATCGCGATCGCTCTTGGATCGCTTGCCGCTCTGGCGCTGGCTGGCGGAGCCCACTGGCGGGCTGGCTGAGCCAGCCGAACGAACAGGCAAACCAGAAACGGCTCCCGCAAATGCGGGAGCCGTTTTCGTTCCTCAGGACAAGACTCAGGCGTCCGGCGGTATCGAAGCCGTCACGACGGTGCCGGCCCCAAGCCGTGTGTCGAGCACGAATGTGCCGCCCACGGCGTGAACTCGCTCTCGCATGAGCTCGATACCGAAGTGCCCACTTTGATCTTGGCCTTGCTGCCCCTGGAACCCGCAGCCATCATCAACCACGGCCACCCGAACGAGACCGCCGTCGGATTCGACCTTCACCTGGATGGTGCTCGCCTTTGCATACTTCGCGGCATTCGTGAGAGCCTCTCGCACGACTTGGTAGGCGACCGTGAGCGCCCGCTCAGTACCCATCACTTCATGGACAGACACATGAATGCGTGGCGCTCCCCCAATTTCGAGATGATTGGCGAGAGCGGCGACGGACCTCGCAAGACCGCGCACGCCAAGCGGTGGCTTGCGAAGGCTGCCAACCACGTCACGAACGTTTCGCTGGGCGGCCTCAGTGGCCTCCAGAAGGCCGACGACGTCCTCCTCAAGGTCCAGCAGGCGCCCGGATGCGAGGTCGTGGCGAATCACCTCTCCCATCAGGTGCACCTTGAACAGGGCAGGCAGCACGTCGTCGTGAAGCTCACCCGCGAGGGTCTGCCGCTCATCTCGCCGCTCCAAGGCAATCTGCTCCGTGCTTTCGCCGATGACCGCTCGTGTGATCTTGAGTTCAGCCTCAGCGGTCCCCGCGCGCTGCCCCAGCCTCAGTGCGAAGCCGGCGAGAGCGACTGCAACAAGGGCGGCTGAAAGCCCCCAGGCACCAGCGCCCTCCCATGCCATTGCGATGACCGGCGCAGCGAGCGCGGCCGACGCGTAGATGACACCTGTTTGGAGTGGAGAAGCACCCAGGAACATCCGCGCAGCCTGACGTGGTGAGCAACCCTCCCGCAGGCAAACCACCGGAAACATCAGCCCCGCGTTCACGGCAGCATCGGCCGCAAGCGCCACGGCAGCGACGAGCAGGACGGCAGGCCATGTCTTGAGATCCATCTGGAACAGATTCACCACGATGGCTGCACACGCGGCCGCGCACCCAACATCCACGCGATTGAAGAGCGCCTTGGCGACGGAGCGTCTCGATCTACCTGGCAACTGGAACACGCTGAAGAAGCCGATCAGGGCGACGACCGGCGGCGGTAGAACCAGGGCCGCCCCAAGCGTCACCGAGATCGAGGCACCGAGCGCGACGGACGGTGAGTATCGAACCAGCAGTGCGTCACCAACGAGCGCCGCCAGGATCCATGGAACCGCATCGCCGAAATCGATTGGGACAAGGTCAGCCTGCAGCCACAGGGTTAAGATCGCTGCCAGTCCAAGCGCGGAAACGCTCCACATGTAGGCGTCCACTAGGTCGAACCCCTCGCGGACCCTTTCCCTCTGTCCCACTCCGGTCATCGCCATCGCTCTTCCCCTCGCCGCTGATGTTGGCGGTAGTTCTAGCTAAGAGGGTTATCCACAGGCAAGCCGCAGCGCCTAGGAAGTGTGACAAGACCCGTCCGCGAGGCCCCGACGTACCCTGGGACGCATGAAACCCCGCGTCCTGGTCGTCGAGGACGAGGCGACCATCGCCGAGCCGCTCGCCGAACATCTCGCGCGCGAGGGGTTCGATCCCGTGGTCGCGGGCACGCTCCGCGCCGCGGAGGAGGCGTTCGAGGCGGGCGAGCCCGACTTCGTGCTGCTCGACGTGATGCTCCCCGACGGCGACGGCCGCGACCTCGCCCGCATGATCCGGCAGCGCTCCGATGTCCCCATCATCATGCTCACCGCCCGGGGCGAGGAGGTCGATCGGATCCTCGGCCTCGAGCTCGGCGCCGACGACTACGTGGTCAAACCATTCTCCGCGCGGGAGCTGACGGCTCGTCTGCGCGCCATCTCGCGCCGCGGCAAGGGCACCGCACGCCGTGGTGCCATCACGATCGGCGCGATCGCCCTCGATCCCGCCGCCCGCACGGTCACGAAGGACGAGAACCCGGTCGAGCTCGCCGCCAAGGAATTCGACCTCCTGCACTACCTGATGGCCAATGCCGGCACGGTGCTACGCCGCGAGGCGATCATGGACGAGGTCTGGGACCCGCACTGGTTCGGCCCGACGAAGACCCTCGACGTCCACATCTCCTGGCTCCGCAAGAAGCTCGAGGACGACCCCGCCGATCCGCACTACATCACGACCGTTCGAGGGGTGGGGTTCCGCTTCGCCGCTCCCGTCGACGTCACCGAGGGCTAGGCGGCCGCCTCGTGAAGCTCCGGACCCGGCTGATCATCGCCTTCACCTACGTCCTGCTCGCCGTGGTGGTCGCGCTCACGATCCCACTCGCGGTCTCACTGTCGCGCCGCGCGAAGACCGATCTCGAGTCCCGCACCCTCCGGGACGCCCAGACCATAGCGGCCTACATCACCGCGGGCATGCTCAGCGAGCCCACCGAGCTCGAACGCCTGCTCGCCGAGACGACGCCGGCAACCATCGAGCGCGTCGTCGTGGTCGATGACCGTGGCATCGTCATCCATGACTCGGCGGGCACGTCGCTCGGCGAGGACTTCACGAACGGCGAGCGACCCGAGATCGATGCCGCGCTCGCCGGACAAGCCGTCGCCGGCGACCGGTTCAGCGACACGGCAGGCGAACCCATCCTGGTAGCGGCCGCACCGATCATCGACGGGCAGCCCATCGGTGCCCTCCGGCTGACGAGCGACTACGCCGAGGTCGACGCCGCCGCACGCCGCACCGTGATCGGACTGATCGTGATCGGCGGCGCCGCCATCCTCACCGGCGTGATCATCGCGTTCGCCCTCGCCGGTTCGATCGCCCGGCCGATCCAGCGGCTGGCGGCCGCCGCGCACCGGCTCGGTGGCGGCGACCTCAGCGCCCGCGCCGGGCCGGTGGGCGGCGCGGCCGAGGTCGGCGACCTCGCGGCGTCGTTCGACGCGATGGCCGAGCGGCTGGAGCGCGCCGTTCGGGCGCAGCGCGAGTTCGTCGCGAACGCCTCGCACCAGCTCCGCACCCCGCTGACGGGGATGAAGCTCCGGCTCGAAGGCGCATCGGACTCGACCGACGATCCCGAGCTTCGTCGCCAGCTCGAGGCCGCCGAGCACGAGGTCGACCGGCTGGCCGAGATCGTGGAGCGGCTGCTCGTCGTCGCGAGACGGATCGAACAGGGTGAGCCGGCCGCGCTCGATCTCCGCGTGGCCGCCCGCAGGGCGGCCGAGCGGTGGAGCGAGCGCGCCACCCGCATGGAATCGGCCATCGAGACCGCAGGTGGGTCCGCCGACGCTGCCGCGGACCCCGCCGACATCGATCAGATCCTGGACAACCTCCTCGATAACGCCATCGCCTACGCCCCGGGCCCGATCAAGATCGCGACGTCGGCGGATGGGGCCGACGCCGTGCTCGTCGTCGCAGACCGTGGGCCGGGCATCCCCGACGATGAGCGGAGCGCCGTGACCGAGCGCTTCTACCGCGGGAAGGGCGCGCCGAGCGGTGGGTCGGGCCTCGGGCTCGCGATCGCGCACGAGCTCACCGAGCGGTGGGGCGGGTCGCTGTCGATCCGCTCCCCCGCGATGGGCGGGTCCGAGATCGAGATCCGCCTGCCGCGAGCCGACGACCACGCATCTCCGACGAACGGAGATCCGACCGATGAGTGACGCCGCGCCGACCCCCGTCCGGCTCTGGATCGACCCGTCGTGCCCGTGGGCGTGGCAAGCCCTGCGCTGGCTCCGCGACCTCCGCGACCGAGACGTGATCGATCTGACCTACGCGTTCTTCTCGCTCGAGATCAACGCACACGCCTTCGAACGCAACGACGTGGATCCGGGCTTGCCCTACGTCGAGGCGGCGCCGCGATGGGGTGAGGCGCTCGAGGCGCTCGCACAGGCTCGGAACGACGGTGGCGATGAAGCGGTCGGGGCGCTCCTCGTCGCGCTCGGACGGCGCCATCACGACGCCAAGGAGCCCGCCGGGCCCGAGCTGGTCGAAGCCGCCTGCGCCGAGACCAGGGTCAAGCTCCCGGGCGCGGCCGGCCGCCCGAAGCTCCAGCGGCAGATCCTGGACGAGTACGCGGCCGGCCGCGCCCTCGACGTGTTCGGGGTCCCGACCCTGCAGATCGGCGATGACGCCGTCGTCTACGGGCCGATCATCGCGGTGGGACCGACCGGACCCGACGGGGAGCAGCTCTGGCAGCAGATCAAAGGGGTCGCCGATCGCCCCGGGTTCTTCGAGCTCAAGCGCTGGCCACGGACGCTCCGACCGGGTGAGGAACCCGTGGGGACTTAGCCTCCCCTTTACCCGCGCCGCCGTAGGCTCGCTGCATGCCGGGTTGGGTGAGGGTCGCGCTCTGGGGAGCCTTCGGGCTCGTGGTCGCCATCCTGCTGTCGCTCGGGGCCTTCGCGCTGGCAGGAGACGACATCGGCGGACCGGCCCCGATCCCGGTCCCCTCGGTCTCAACGGACGAGGACCCGCCGACCCACACCGAGACGCCGAAGCCCACGAAGTCCGAGGACGAGGGCCCCTCCGGCTCCTCGAGCACCTCGACCCCCCATCCCACGGCCGAGCCGAGCGACGATCACGGCGGCGACTCCAGCAACTCAGGGAGCGGCAGCGACAGCTCCGGCTCGGGGAGCGGCTCGGACGACGGTGGCGGCGACGACAACTCGGGCCACGGCAGCGACGACGACTGACCCCGGACCGAGGGGCCCGGCGAGCCTGAAGGCTCCAGCCGTGAGAGGATCGTCCCCTCATGACCGCGGCGAGCCCTGACCACGAGCGCCACCCGTTCGGCGAACGCCGGGGCCCGTTCGGCGACGAGCCGGAAGAGATCCGGGCCTCCGAGTTCGTCGCCGAGCTGGAGGCCGAGCAACCCGAGCTGGCCCGCCGCTGGCACGACCACCCCGCGGTCGTCCCGTTCAAGGTCGTCGCGCGGTTCATCCGGCGAAGCGGCAAACGGATCGCGGTCACGGTCGTGGGGTTCGCGGTCCTCATCGCCGGCGTCGCGATGCTGGTCCTCCCGGGCCCGGGGATCCTCGTGATCATCGCCGGGCTCGCCATCTTGGCCACCGAGTACGTCTGGGCACAGCGGCTGCTCGCGAAGGCGAAGGAGAAGGCGAACCAGGCCAAGGACGCGGTGCTCAGCAAGAACAAGAAGAAGGACGAGGACGTCGCCCCCGAGCCGTAATCTGGCCCGATGGCCGGGACCATCCTGATCGGCACATCGTCGTGGACCGACCCGACGCTCGTCAAGGACGGCAACTTCTACCCGCCCGAGGCGAAGTCAGCCGAGGCGCGCCTGCGTTTCTACGCCGACAACTTCCCGCTCGTCGAGGTCGACTCGACCTACTACTTCCCGCCCGCCGAGAAGAACTCGGTGCTCTGGATCGAGCGCACCCCGCCGACCTTCACGTTCAACATCAAGGCGTACTCGCTGCTGACGAACCACCCCACGCGGCCGGACTCGCTGTACAAGGATCTGCAGGACGCGCTGCCCGAGGGCAAGCGGTTCGTCTACCGGCAGGACCTGCCCGACGCCGCCGTCGACGAGGTCTGGCAGCGGTTCCACGACGCGCTGATGCCGCTGCACTCGGCCGGCAAGCTCGGCGCGGTGCTGTTCCAGTTCCCGAAGTGGTTCCCGATCTCGCGCGCCTCGAAGGCCTACATCGAGGAGTGCGCGGCGCGCCTGCCCGACTACCGGGTCGCGGTCGAGTTCCGCCACAAGAGCTGGATGGAGGAGCGCAACGTCGAGGAGACGCTGTCGTTCCTGGAAGAGCGCGACCTGCCCTACGTGTGCGTCGACATGCCGCAGGGGTTCGACTCGAGCCTGCCACCGGTCGCGGCCGCGACCGCGAAGGACCTCGCGATGGTCCGCTTCCACGGCCGGAACGTCGACGCCTGGGAGACGAAGAGCGAGACCGCGAGCGAGCGGTTCAGGTGGGACTACTCGACCGACGAGCTCCGCGAGTGGGTGCCGAAGATCTCCGGGCTGACCTCGCAGGCGCGCGAGACCCACGTGCTGATGAACAACTGCTACCGCGACTTCGCGGTCCGCGACGCCCGCGAGCTCGGCGACCTGCTCGGTGTGGAGGTGGGCGGCTCAGCGAGCTGAGCCGCCCACCTCAGAGAAGCTGCACGAGCAGGTGTCCATCGTGCGCCTGGATCGCCGGGTAGACGAGCGCTGGTTCCTGAAACTCCGCTGGATTGGCGACGTCCGGCAGGCCGTGGTCGTTGTACGACACCGTCGTGCCGTCAGGGCATCGAAGGACCGGCCACCCCTGCTCGATCGCCACGTCCTGTTCTCCACCGCACGCGTCCGGCGTGTCGATGACCGTGAACCCGTCACGGACCGCGTGCGCGATCACGATGTTGCCATCGAACAAAGCCCACTCCGCGCCGACCTCGGGCGGTCTGCCGACCGCCGTCCAACCGTGGCGTGTCTCTCCTTGCTCCCACGGCTCGAAGCTGATCGAGCGGATCATCTCCTCGACGATCTGCCGGTCCTCGGGTGAGAGCGTGGCATCGGCGGCCGAGATGACGACGTCACCGGCGAACATCTGCCCGTCGCCCCGGAAGGTGAAGGAATGGATACTGCTTTGGAGGTTGTCCGGATCGAGCGGGAAGGTGGAGTCGTCGTCAGATGGAGGGTTGCGAACGACCGCGACCTTCATCACGGCGCTGCCGTTCGGTGAGGAGAATCGGACGGCGGCTTCGATCGGGTCTGCACTCCACGTGTCCGGATGCTCGATCGTCCAGCCGTACTCCGGGTCCGCCGTGTAGGTGGACCACCGCTCAACGTCAGGGGTCGGGCTCGTGGAGATCGTTGGTGGCGTCGTCACCTGCACGGTCGAGCCGCCGTCGGGCGCGGCGGGCAGGAACGTCACCGGCACCGCGGTCAGCGACTGGAGCTGCACCTGTCCCCCGGCGATGAACGGGTCGATGGGACCGCTCTCCGAACGGACGAGTGACTCGTTAGCCGTCGCGAGCCAGACGTAGCCGGGCGACGGCTCGGTGCACCCGTGCTGGATAGGAAGCGTAAGTCCAGCCTGTTCCCGTCCCGCTAACGACCCCCTTGTGGTGGTGTACGTCGATGTCAAGTCGTCGACGTCACACGTGCCGGGTCCCACGTGGTACGCCATGGCCGGAACCTCACGATCGACGAGCGTGACGCCACCGAAGATCTCGTCACCGTAGCGGAGCGCCTCTCCTGTCGTGACCGAGAGGCTGTTCTGCTCAGAGCTGGCAGACAGGACGGTCCAGATCGCGCCCTCGCCGACCTCGAGCGGCTGGAACAGGCGGATACCGACGTCGCGGGGGCACCGGTCGCGCTCGCAGTCCCCACCGAACCTCAGCGTTCGCCACTGGTACGGCGATGGGGCAGCCGTCGAGGGCCCTCCGACGTAGGGGTTGCCGGACGGCGACGCGTACGTGAAGCCTGGGCACACCTGTTCCCCGGATGTGTAGCTGCACTCAACCGTGATGCCGCAGGCACCGATGCTTGAGCACTCCTCGATGACGATGCCCTGATCGGGAAGCACCCGTACGGCGTCCCAGCCGAGCACGTCGCTCGCGAACCGTCCCGCGACCTGCTCTAGGTCGAGCGCCCAGACCGCGTCGGCCTCGCCGGAGTCGGCACGCTGCTGCAGCGACTCGAGGTCGTCGAGCGAGCGGGCGGGCCACAGGGGCAGCAAGCCCGAGGACCCGGGCGACGCCGGGCCGTCGTTCATCCGGAGCACCGGGATCGCGAACACGCTGATCGCGAGCGCGAACACGAGGAACGCGGCGGCCCCTGTCACGACCCGCGTGCTGGTCTTCGGCAACGGGATGACGTCGTCCGGGTGCGCCGGCCCTTCGTGGGCGCGTTCGAACACGTCCTCGCCGGGACCGGCCTTGTCCAGGTCCCCCAGCTTCTTGCGCCAGCGCTCGGTCATGACTCGTCCTCCTCACCGAGGAGATCGCGGAGGCGCCGGCGGCCGCGCATCAGGTGCACCTTGACCGCCGCGGTCGACATGCCCGTCAGACGCGCGACCTCGCGCACCGGCAGATCGACGCGGTAGTGCAGGTACACGGCGGCCCGCTGGGCGGGCGCGAGCTCCCTCAGGGCGCCGAGCAGGTCGGGCAGGCCGTTCGTGCTCGGATCCGCGACCACGAGCTCGGGCATGTCGGTCCCCTCCTGCTTCCTGCGCATCAGGTCGGCGGCCGCGACACGGAACGCGATCCGATAGACGTACGCGACGGGGTCGTGCACGTCGGCGTCGTGCGCCATCGCGCGCGCGAACGCCTCGGCTACCGCGTCGTCGGCGACCTCCCGGATCCCGCCCGCGTACGCGTACACGGACCGCCAGATGGTCGCCCCCGACTCGCGCCAGATCGTGTCGTAGTCGTGGGCCGTCTCCACTCCGTCACCATGACAGAGCCCTGGGGTGCGGGAAAGGTGAACCCCGGCTCAGGATCTGCAGAAGACGAGCGAAGAGGACGTCCACATCCCCTGCGGGTGAGACTCGAACCCGACGACGCCGACCGGCGATGGGTCCCCGTGGTACACGACGAAGAAGCGCTCGACGGGTGAAGCGGCGTAGCCGGCTCCTTCCGCAACGGCACCGCCGGGCACCGCACCGAAGTGTGTCGATGCGGCGGTGGCGAGATCCTCCTCGGCCACCGTGACCCGTTCGAAGTTCGCGATGCCCGATACCTCACACGAGCCGAAGGGATCGATCCAGTGTCCGTCGGGATCGATGACCTCGAAGGGCTGCGGGTCGGGCACCTGCCTCGCACCTGGCAGGATGCACTCGACCGTGTGGGTGCCGGGTTCCAGTGGCAGGATCAGCTCCCTCGGCGCATCCTCGATCCGGCGGAAGTCGTCGTCGATCTGCACCTCGACGTACGTATCCGGCCCCCGGACCAGCACGTGGACACCGTCGGGCTGCGCGACGACCCTCGGCGTCACCTGGGTCCGCACATCCCCGTAGCAGAAGACGCCGAGTACGTCACGGGTCGCAGAGGGGGTCGCGGTCGCCGTTTCACCCTCGTTCTCCATGACAAGGTAGAGGGGAACGACCGTGAGCCACGGGTACTCGATCGCGGCAGCTTCGAGCAGCGGATCGCCGACCGGCACCGTCGTGTCGTCGGTGGCATAAGCGAACAGGTACCCGGCGCCCAGACCATCGCAGTTGGGATCGTCCTCGGTCGCCTCGGGGAGCTGCAGGTCGTAGGGGCCCGACCCGAGACCGACCTCGAAGGCGGTCGCCTCGCGACAGCCGTTGGACCCGACGGATCCGACGTGCGCGCTGCGCCCCTCGAACACCGTGAGGTCGAAACGGACCGTGCTCCCGCCGGCGAGCGCCGCGCGCGGATCCATGAGGCCCACCTCGATCTCGAGGTCGGGGTGCGAGACGCTCGTGATGCTCCACACGCCGGCGGTCGTCTCCTCGACGGTCAGGGTCAGGCTCGGCGTGCAGCGGGCGTTGGGAGGGCACGCCACGGGTCGCATCTCATACGTGCCGGCCTCGTACCTCACGATGTCGGGCTGGGACCAACCCAGGATCTGCTGGCCGAACCGCTCGAGCACCTGCTCGGGGTCGGTGCGCCACTCGGCGCCGTCGTTCCCCTGCGGCCACACGGCGAGCGCGCCCTCCGACCGGTCCGGCTCCTTCGCCGGGGTCGGACCGTCGGTTCGGAGCACCGAGAAGGCGAGCAACGTGCCGATGATGGCGATGCAGAGCCCGACGACCAGTGCGCTCCGGGTGCGGCGGCGCGTGGTGCGCTCGCGCACCTGCACGAGGTCGGGCGCCGCCGCACCGTCCACGCGCCGAGCCAGCTGCTTCATCCGTTCGCGAAGATCCAGGTCATCCATCGTCGGTGTCCTCCAGCTCGCGGCGCAGGTGCTCGCGTGCATCCTGCACCAGCCGGCGCACGGTGGCGTCGGCGATCCCCATCGCGCGGCCGGCCTCGGCCGAGCCGTACCCGAGGAGCGCGGTCATCGCGATCGCCTCGCGCCGGCGTGGTGTGAGCGTCGCGAGCGCGCGGGCGAGCGCGTCGTGTTCGTCGGCGGCGGCGAACAAGTCGCCGCCCTCCGCGAGCCCGATGCTCCGCCGTGCGGCACGGGTGGCTCGCCGGAGCCCGCTCCGGTGCCGGTTCAGCGCCGTGCGGTAGAGGTAGCCGGTGGGGTCGTCCATCGAGCCCACACGGTCCCATCGCTCCCAGATCGCGATGAACGCGTCCTGGAGCACCTCTTCAGCCTCCTGCGCGTTGCCGGTCAGCAGGTAGAGCGCCCGCAGCAGCCGCGCCCGTTCGGCGTCGAAGAAGTCCTCGAACGCCGCCGGGGCTGCCGTCACGACCGTCTCCATCGACCCATGAACGCCCGAAGCATGAGCCGCGTTCATCCGTGTCGGCAAACAGACGGGCTGCTCCCTTCCCGGACCTGTCCAGAGAAGTGCCTAGAGCTCTTGACACAAACCTCGACACCCCGCGAACATGACGGCGATGCCTCCCGACCAGCTCTTGAGGATGGTCTCCTTCCGCGGCTGTCGCCGCGTGTACGCCACCCGCCACCACGTCCTCGTCGCCAACGGCCATCGTCGATCGGTGATCCCACAGTTCACCGACGACATCCCGTCATCACTCGTCGCCAAGATCGCCACCGATCTCGACGTCGATCTCGGGAGGCATCCACGCAGTCGCTGACGGTCAACCTCGAGCGCGACGGCCACTACTGGATCGTCGATGTCCCCTCGATCCCGGGTTGCCACACGTACGGCACCAGCGTGCGGCAGGCGCTCCGACGCGTCCGCGAGGCGATCGGTCTGTTCCGTCACGACGCCGACACCCTGGCGCTCGTGCCCAATCTCAGGATGCCCGGCCCTCTCAAGACGGCCATCGAAGACGCCTCGGTCGCCCGCCAGCGCGCCTTCGACGCCGCGACCCAGGCCAGCACGGCCCTGCGCCACGCGACGCGAGCCCTCGATGATGCCGGTCTCTCCCGGCGCGACGCCGCGACCCTGCTCGGCATCTCGCACCAGCGGGTCCAGCAGCTCGTCGACGGAACCTGAGCCCGCGATAGGCTCGATGCCATGTTGGGGATCGGCCGTCGTTTCCAGGTGCTCACGGTGCGGGGCATCCCGCTGTACGTGGCCGCCTCGTGGCTGTTCATCGCGGCGCTGTTCATCTTCGCGAGCTACTCCCAGCTCGCACCTGGCACCGACACGTTCACGGCCGTGGCGTTCGCGACCGCCCAGTTCGTCCTGCTGTTCGGCAGCGTGCTGATCCACGAGGTCTCCCACGCCGTCGTCGCGCGCGCGTTCGACGTGCCGGTGTCGGGGATCACGCTCACGTTCTGGGGCGGCGCGACCGAGACCGCTGCCGATTCTCGCGGTCCCCTCGCCGAGTTCCTGATCTCGGCCGTGGGCCCGTTCAGCACGCTCCTGGTGGCGGGCCTGTGCTTCGTGGCCGGGCAGGCGGTGGACCCGGGGCGCGCCGAGCGCCTGCTGCTGAGCCTCGCCGAGATCAACCTTCTGCTCGCGCTGCTGAACGTGATCCCGGGCTACCCGCTCGACGGCGGCCGGATGCTCGAGGCCACGGC
>CAZZND010000030.1:10586-25221 GCA_964655465.1 uncultured Actinomycetes bacterium | reverse complement strand
CTAGGTCGAGGGGCGCTCGTCGCCGTCGCCGCGGCCGGCATCGGGCCCCGGTCGCGCCAGCCACCACGAGACGGCCGCGCCGATCGCGCCCCCCAGCCCCACGCCGGCGAGGAGTCCTCCTGTGCTCGCGCCGCCACCAGAGCCGATCGCGCCGCCGATCGCGGCGCCCAGGACCACCCAGACCGACTGCGGGAGCCCCCGACCACGTCGCCCGCTCACGCGCCCTCCACCGGGCGTGCGCGTGCGAGCGCGTCGGAGGTGACGCGCTCGACGTGCCGAAGCTCCTCGACGACGATCGGGAGCACGCGCATGAACGCGTCGAGGTCATCGGCGGAGGTAGCGCGGCCGATGCTCACGCGGAAGCCTGGGATGCCGGCATGGCCGAGCTGCTCGAGCACGGGGGACGCGTCCTCAGGCCGTCCGGTGCACGGCGATCCGGCGCCCACCTGGAAGCCGCGATCGTCCAGGGCCATAGCGAGCGTCGCCGGATCGCACCCTTCGACACCGAAACACACGAGGTGGGGCGCGCGGTGCGTCGGGTGGCCGAAAACCGTGGCCCCAGGCACCTCCGCGATCCGTTCGCGGAGCGATGCCGTCATCGCCCACTGGCGGGCCGCTTCGTCGGCCATCGTCGCGAGGGAGGCTCGCAGGGCTGCGGCCATCGCGACGATCCCGGGGATGTTCTCCATCCCGGCGCGCCGCTTGCGCTCGCGATCGTCCCCGCACGGATAGGCGGCGATGCCGACCCCGCGACGGACGTAGAGGGCACCGACGCCGGATGGACCGCCGAACTTGTGCGCGGAGAGCGAGAGCAGGTCGACGCCGAGGGCGTGGACGTCGACGGGGAGCCGTCCGACGGACTGGCAGGCATCCGTGTGGAACACGACGCGGGCCTCGCGGGCGAGACGTGCGGCCTCCGCCACCTGCTGCATCGTGCCGATCTCGTGGTTCGCATGCTGGACGCTCGCCACGAGGGTCCCGGTCGTGCGGACCTCGGCAGCGAACCGGTCGAGGTCCACCCGTCCGCTGAGATCGGTCGGGACGAGCACGACCTCGAACCCGTCGCTCTCCAGGACGTTGCCCACGCCGCCGACCGCGGGGTGCTCGACCGAGCTGACGACGATCCTCGTCCCCAGCTCGCGTTGGGCCCGGACCCCGCCCCACACCGCGAGCGCCACGGACTCGGTACCTCCCGAGGTGAAGACGATCTCGTCGGGCTGCGCACCGATGCCCGCCGCGACTTCGGCTCGAGCGTCCTCGAGCATCGCGCGGGCCGCTCGTCCCGGCGCGTGGATCGACAGCGGGTCACCTACGACCGACAGCGCATCGATGAACGCCGCGTGCGCCTCAGGAGCCAGGGGGGTGGCGGATGCCGAGTCCAGGTAGACGTCGTTCGTCATAGGCCGTGCCTCACGGTGGGGGCGGGGTCGCTCGGCAACCCCGCCACCAGCCGCCGTTCACGGGGTGACCGGGTCCTTGCTCTTGAGGAACAGCATCGCGTAGGCGACCCCGGCGATCACGCCACCGGCGATGGGGCCGACGATCCACACCCACCAGTTGGTCCAGTCCGACGTCGCGAGCGCCGGGCCGAACCACCGCGCCGGGTTCATGGCCGCCCCCGTAAGGCCCCCCGTCGCGAGGATGTCGATCGTGATGGTCAGGCCGATCGTGAGACCGGCGACCTTCGCGAAGGTGCCCCGCTCGTCAACGGCGGTCCCGAACACGACCCAGACCAGGAAGAACGTCGTCGTCGCCTCGATCAACGCCGCCTTGCCGAGCGCCAACCCCGGCACGACCGTGGGGATGCCGCCCTTGACGAAGTCGTACTGCACCTCGGTGAAGAAGTACTTCAGCAGATACGCGGCGGCTACCGCACCGGCGAGCTCGGCCAGGATGTAGACCCCGGTCCGGGCGCTGGACATCTTGCCGTTGACCCACAGCGAGATCTGGATGGCGGGGTTGAACACTCCGCCGGAGAGGTGCGCCATCATCGAGACCATGATGCCGATGGCCAGACCGTGCGCGAGCGCGATCGCGAGCAGGTCGAGCCCCTGCGTCGCGATGATCGTGCCGGCGCCGAAGAAGATGAGCGCGAACGTGCCGACGAACTCGGCCACGGCCGCCCTTCCGGTGTTCTCCACGAACCCCTCCTTACGATGATGTGCGCGGTGCGCGCAGCGGCGGAACCGGGGCGATCCTAGCGTGCCCCCCGGGCCGGAGCCAAGCCCGGGGTGCTGCGAACGCCATGGTAGCCTCGCGACGTGGAGGTCCTGCTGGTCTCGCCGGACGCCGAGACGCGCGACATGATGTCGCTCGTCGTTCGCAGCATCGAGCGACGGCTCGGCTCCGAGCTCACGTTCCGGGCAGCCCGAAACGGCGAGCTGGGGCTGCGGGCCGCGCTTCGAGATCGCCCCTCGGTGGTCGTCGCGGATGAGTTCGCGTCGCGGGCGGGAGCGTTCGCGCTCACCCGCTCGCTCCGAGACGACGCGGACCCTTATCGGGGGGTCGTGCTGATCTTCCTGGAGCGGCGTCACGACGTGTGGCTCGCGAGGTGGTCGGGGGCCGACGCCTGGTTCGTGAAGCCCGCCGACCCGTTCGAAGTGGCGGATCGGCTGTTGGAGCTGCTGGAACGCGAGAGCGGGGACGTACAGGAGGAACGGGTGTGAAGATCGGGGCGACGTGCAAGAGCTGCGGCCGGGAGCTCCGGGGGGAACAAGCGGTCGCGTCCGGAGGGAAGTGCCCCTGGTGCGGTGAGCCCTTCAACGCTGACTACGCCGTGACGCTCGTGAACGCGCTCCGCGAAGCCGACGAAGCCGGCACCGCGCTCGAGCGGGCCTTGACCGCGCTCGCAGATCTGGCGCCGGCCTTCGAGCTCTCGGAGGCGTCGGTCACCCGGGAGCTGAAGCGGCAGCTCCACCGGGCATCCGGCGTCGCCCTCACCCAGCCGTAGGAACCGAGCTCATGGGCTTCAATGCGATGCAGCCGGGCAAGATCAAGAAGGGGGACCTCATCCTCTTCGTGGTCGCGGTCGTGGTGATCGTCGCCCTGCTCGTGTGGGCCTTCGCGGGGTGAGCGCACCCGACCCCCTCGGTGCGGCGCCGTACTGCTACCTGACGACCTCCGGGCGGCGGACGGGGCGGCCGCACCGCATCGAGATCTGGTTCGCGCTTTACGAGGGTGTGGTCTACCTGCTCTCGGGCGGGCATGAGGAGGCCGACTGGGTCCGCAACGTGATCGCATCGCCTCACGTCACCATCGAGGTCGCCGGTCAGGTGCGAACCTCCATCGCGCGGGTGGTCGCCCCCGGCACCGAGGAGGACGTGCTGGCTCGACGGCTGCTGGTCGAGAAGTACCAACCGGGCTACGGCGAGGACCTGAGCGGCTGGGGCAGCGACGCCTTGCCGGTCGCGATCGACTGGGGCGTGGGCTGACCTTCAGTCGGCGTCGAACCCGATCGAGAACATCCGGTCGAGGTCGTGGGTCGAGTACACGTGGAAGGCGATGAGCGTCTCGGTCTGCTCGATCCCGCCGACCTTCGCGATCCCGCCCGGGATCACCGTCGCGAGGTCGTCGTGTCTCGCGACCCGGACGATGGCCACCAGGTCGAACTCGCCCGCCACCGAGTAGACCTCGGACACGCCGTCGAGCGCGGCGATCGCCTCGGCGGCCTCGGTGATCTCGTCGATCTCGCAACGGATCAGGACGACGGCGTGCACGCTCACGGCTGGATCCTCCTCGACGCTCAGGCCCGTTCGATGACGACGGCGAGACCTTGCCCGCCGCTGATGCACAGGGTCGCGAGCCCCAGGGAGCCCCCGGTCTCGCGCAGCTCGTAGGCGAGCGCCAGGACGATGCGGGCCCCGCTCATCCCGATCGGGTGGCCGAGCGAGATCCCGCCGCCCCGAACGTTCAGGCGGTCGCGGTCGAACTTCAGCTCGCGCTCGCACGCGATCACCTGCGCCGCGAACGCCTCGTTGATCTCGATGAGATCGAAGTCGGCCATCGACAGACCCGTTCGGTCCAGGACCTTCTTCGTCGCGGGGACCGGCCCGATGCCCATGATCTCGGGCGGGACGCCGGCCCACGACCAGGCCACGACGCGGGCGAGCGGCGTGCGTCCCTCGGCCTTCGCCCGGGAATCGCTCATCAGCACGATGGCGGCGGCGCCGTCGGTGATCCCGCTCGAGTTTCCCGCCGTGACGCTCCCACCCTCGCGGAACACGGGCTTCAGCCGGGCGAGCGACTCCATCGAGGTCTCGGGGCGGATGTGCTCGTCGTCGGTGACCGTCAGCGGCTCGCCGCGGAGCGTCACCTCGACGGGGAACATCTCGGCGGACCGGCGATCGACGCCCGAGGCCGCGAGGTGTTGCGAGCGCATGGCCAGCTCGTCCTGCTCGTCACGGCTGATGTCGTAGCGATCCACGAGGTTCTCGGCCGTCTCGCCCATGATCAGACCGCAGAGCGGGTCGAGCAGCCCATCCTTGTACATGCCGTCGAGGACCTGCGAGTCACCCAGACGCTGGCCCAGGCGCATCTGCGGCAGGAGGAAGGGGACCCGGGTCATGTTCTCCATACCGCCGGCGAGCACGACCTCGGAGTCGCCGAGGGCTATCTGCTGCGCGGCGAGCTGCACGGCCTTCATGCCCGAACCACACGCGATGTTGACGTTGTAGCCGGAGACCTCCTGGGGGACGCCGGCGCCGATCGACACCTGCCTTCCGGTGTTGGGCCCGTTGCCCGCCTGGCGGGCGTGACCGAAGATCGTCTGGTCCACCTGCGCGGGGTCGACCTGGGCGCGGCGCATCGCCTCGGCGGCGGCGAACGTGCCCAGCTCGACCGTGGTCGTGTCCGCGTAACTGCCCAGGAACCTCCCGATGGGCGTCCGGGCACCCTCGAGGATCACCGCACGTTCCATGCGACCCAGTCTCGCACAGCCCCGCTCAGGTGGCCCGGGCGCGGCGTCCCCCGACGGCCGGTGGCCGCTCGACGGCGCGGAGCCGGCCACGGAGGTCGGCGAGGCGACGCCCACCCGCCACGGGCTCGGTGGGCGCCACTTCCGAGTCGACGATCCGCGGCCGCCGGCCGATCACCCATGATCGGACCGCGGCGAGCTCATCCGCCCGCTCACGAGGCGGCGGCGACCCGATCGGCCCGGGGTCGGCGTGGACGCTTCGGACCGACCCGCCGCGGAGCTCGAGCCTCTCGCCCTCGGGCCCGTGCAGCACCAGGCGCCCGCGCGTGAGCCAGGCGTCGACCCGTCGGCGCCACAGTGTCTCGGCGAGCGCCTGTAGCCGGTCGCGCGCGAGGGACGCCTCTTCGAACCGCTCGTGGGAGGCCAGCTCGGCCATCCGGTGCTCGAGTTGCTCGAGGAGGTCGTCGGGGGCGGTCAGCGATTCGACGAGGGAGCGGACGATCGCGGCGTAGCCCTCGGGGTCGACGCGGGCGTCGCAAGGTGCCGCGCAGCGCCCCATGTCGGCGAGCGCGCACGGTGCGAAACGGGTACGGCGGCCCATGGCGCGGGCGCAGCGCCGGATGGGGAAGGCCTCCTCGATGGCCTCCTTCACCAGCCGGGCGGCAGCGGTGCCCCCGAACGGGCCGAGGTAGACGGCATCGTCGCCGGCGGGCGCGCGCGTCGACTTCAACCGGGGCCAGGCCTCGGAGGGGTCGATCTTCAGGTAGGTCGAGGAACGCCACCGCTTGCCGCGCCGGTTGAAAGGCGGTTCGTGGGCGCCGATCAACCGAGCCTCGAGGGCCAGCGCCTCGGCCTCGCCACCCGGCGTCGCCAGCGCCTCGATCGACGTCACCTGCGCGAGCAGGTTCTGGATCTTCTTGCGTTCATCGCCGTAGAAGTACGACTTCACACGGCTCCGCACGTGCCGGGACTTGCCCACGTACAAGACCTGCCCGTCGCGCGCGCGGAACAGGTAGACCCCGGCTCCCTCGGGCAGTTCCTCGGCGAGTCGGATCTTGCCGAGATGGGGCCGCCCGCGAGCTGAGCAGGCGTGCACGAGCTCGCCGAGCGTCGTGATCCCGAGCCGCGCCGCCTGATCGAGCAGACCCTCGAGGACCTCGGTGGTCGCCTCGGCATCGGCCAGGGCGCGATGCGAGGGCCGCACGCGTGTGCGGAAGTACCGGGCGAGCGTGCTCAACCGCACGTTCGGCACGTCGGGCCAGACCACGCGCCGCGCCAGCTTGGCCGTGCAGATGACCGGCCCGGCGATCGGATCGTGATCGAGACGGCCGAGGTTCGCGTCGAGGAAGGAGCGGTCGAACGAGGCGTTGTGGGCGACGAAGACCGCCCCCCGAGCGAACTCGATGAACGAGGGGAGCACGGCCTCGATGGGCGGGGCATCGGCCACCATCGCGTCATCGATGCCGGTCAGGTGCGCCACGTACGGTGGGATCGGCTGCCGTGGGTCGACGAGCGTCTGGAACGTGCCCAGCCGCTCACCGCCGCGGACCTTGACCGCGCCGATCTCGGTGATCGCCGCGTCGATGGGGGATCCGCCGGTCGTCTCGAGGTCCACGATCATGAAGGTGACCTCGCGCAGCGGCACGCCGTGCTCGAGCGTGGTCTGAACCGGTTCCCACCACATGGGACGAGCAGGATATCGAACATCTGTTCGAGTCGGGGGAGGCGTCGAAGAGCCCATCGGCGACCATGCTGGGGGTCCCCTCTGACATCTGAAGCTCGGTTTCGGCCTAGGCGGATGTCGTGGGTCGCTCAGGCCACGCGACGTTGGATGCGGCGACGCTGCTGTTCTGTCAGCCCACCCCACACGCCGTAGCGCTCGCCGTTCTTGAGGGCCCACGAGAGGCACTCCTCGCGGATCTTGCAGGTGCTGCAGAAGGCGAGGGCAGGGCCGGCCTCTTCCTCGGAGACCGGGAAGAAGATGTCGGGGTCGATCCCGAAGCAGGCCGCCTGGTCTTGCCAGAAATCCGGGGGCGTCGGGTTCGCCGGAAGGCCACCGAGATCGACGTCCGGGAACCGCTCGAGCCTCACCGCGCCCCACCCCCTCGCTCCCGGCGGTCCGAAACGCCGGGGAGCGATTCATAACAGAGCGACCGCGTCCAGCGGAAGGGGTCGAACGCACGCGATCTCGGTTCACCCAGGTGAGGGACACGAAATGACCCGAACGGGCTAGCCCGGTGTCCCGAGGTCGAGCGGCCGGCCGTCGGGCAGCGTGAGCGGCTGCCCGGATGCTTCCCAACGGATCTTGGCCAGGCCCACTGTCGTGTCCCCGCGGTCGACGGCGCTCGTCACGTAGCCGACCTCGCCAGACCCCCACAGGATGGCATCACCGGTCGCGGCCGGGCCTTCGACACCGAACGCACGCACGATCCACGGTGGGTGTCCGAGGTTGCGGACCTTCGCGACCGACTCCTGACCCAGGAAGCAGCCCTTCGAGAAGTCGATCGCGGCTTCGAGCCCGGCTTCGGACGGCAACGAATCCTGCCCGAAGTCTGGCCCCATCCGAGGGGTGCCGCGTTCGATCCTCCAGGACTCCATGGCACCGTGCGTGGCCTCGGTCAGGCCTGCCTTGATGAAGGCATCCTCGACGCGCCACGCCGGCTTGCCGGTGCCGACGCACACGTCGACGCCTTGGCCGAGGGTCGACGGCTCGCTCGCGGGGTGGCCCACCAGCCGAGCGCCGTCGCCGGGGACGGCGAAGAGGGCCACCTCGGTGGTGGCGTCGTCGAGCTCGACCTTCGAGGACAAGATGTACGGACCGAGCAGCAACCCGACGTGGTCGGGCTGGTCGGGGGCCTGGATCAGAAGCAGGTCGTCGCTTCGGCGGATGACGTGCAGGTCGGCGCGGATCCGCCCGGTCGGCGACAGAAGCAGCGACCGCGTGGCGCGGCCGACCTCGAGCGAAGCGATGTCCGCGGTGAGGAGGTCGTGCAGCCACGCCACCGCGTCCGCGCCGCCCACCCGGACCTTCCGCCGGTCTGAGAGGTCGACGAACGCCCGACCCTCGCGCAGCGCCATCAGGCCTTCGTCATCGGTACGCACCATCGGTCCCCCTCTGAGAGGATTATCGGCATGTCCGCGCCAACCATGGACATCCCACGCACCCTGCTGGTGACGAACGCGTTCCCGCCCAAGGTCGGCGGGATCCAGACCTTCTTGGAGGGACTCTGGCGCTCGCTCCCGGCGGACCGGGTCAGCGTCCTGGCCCCGGAATGGGAAGGCGCCACGGCCCACGACTCGAGCGAACCCTTCCCGGTGGCGCGCGACCGTGACCGGTTCATGTGGCCCGGCCCCAACCTGCGACGGCGGGTGCACGACCTCATCGAGCGCTCCGGGGTCGAGGTCGTCGTGTTCGGCGATGCTTTCCCGTTGGCCCAGCTCGGACCAGAGCTCGCCGAGGCAGGGATCCCGTACCTCGTGATCGCGCACGGCTTCGACTACTGGCTGTCGACGATGCCGGGTACGAACGCATGGCTACGGCGGGCGACCGGCATGTCCAGCCGGGTGCCCGTGTGCAGTGCCTTCATCGGCAAGACGGTCAGGACCGCTGTGCCTGCGCACGTGCCGGTGTCGGTGCTCACTCCCGGCGTCGACGTGGAGCGCTTCCGGCCCGACCTTCGGACCGACGATCTCCGAGCCCGGCACGGGCTCGGAGATCGCCCGATGGCCGTGTGCGTCAGCCGGCTGGTGGCGCGCAAGGGTCAGGATGTCTTGATCCGCGCGATGCGCCGCGTCCGGCGACGGGTACCGGACGCGGCGCTCCTGATCGTCGGCGGGGGACCTGCGGAGCGGCGCCTCCGGCGCCTCGCGGCGGAGGCGCCGCCCTCCTCGGTCATCTTCGCGGGCCAGGTGAGCGCCGAGGATCTCCCCCGGTACTACGCGCTCGGGGATGTGTTCGCCATGCCGTGCCGCAACCGCTTGGGCGGACTGGAGGTCGAGGGATGGGGCATCGTCTCGATCGAGGCCGCGGCTGCGGGCCGTCCCGTCGTGATCGGCGACTCGGGGGGCGCACGGGAGACCCTGCGCGACGGCGAGACGGGGTTCCTCGTCGATGGGGCGGATGTCGCCGAAGTCGCCGACGCCGTGTCGTTGCTGCTCGAAGACCGAGGGCTGGCCGAAGGGATGGGCAAAGCCGGCCGGGCCTGGGCAGAGGGCGAGCACACGTGGTCGCGGAGCGCCGAGCAGCTCGCCACGTGGCTGGTCGATACGGTCAGCTGAGCTCGTTCGTCCGACGCCCGGACGGGGGTAGCCTTCAACGCATGTCGGCCGAGCTGCGTTGCCGCTCCTGTGGGGCGCTGATCGCGCCGGACGCCGCGTGGTGCGGTCAGTGCTACGCGCCGGTTGTCGAGCCCGGGCCGGAGCCGCAGCCCGAAGCGATCCCGCCCGCCCGGGCCACGGCGAAGGAGGCCTCGACCGCCGAGCCCTTCTGGCCGTGCTCGGCCTGCGGGGGTCGCAGCCCCATCGAGGCCGATGCCTGCGTCACGTGCGGCACGCCGTTCGCCGCCCTCATGCGCGACGAGCCTGAGCGACCCTCGGTCGAGCCAAGCGACGCGGTCGTCCGGTCGTTGGTGTTCCCAGGTCTCGGTCACCGGCTGCTCGGGCGCCCGACGGACGGGCTCGCACGCGGCGCCGTGTTCGCGGTCTCGCTGCTGATGGCCCTGCTGATCGGCATGACCGGGCTGCACACGGGCGCCGGGGTCCTCGTCTTCGTGCTCTTCCTGCTCACCGCGGTCGGCACCTACGTGGTTACCGCGATCGAGGCCGGCCGTCTCGCCCGCGGCGGTGACGTGACCGTCCCGGCGCGGTCGCTGATGTGGCTCGTCGCAGCCGAGGTCTTCCTCGCCGTGATCGTCCTGGCCATCTCCGTGCTCTCGGCGACGCGAAGGTAAGATCGCGTTCGATGGAACACGCCGAGGGCTCGATCGTCATCGATGCGTCGCTCGAAGACGTGGTCGAGGTCATCGAGGACTTCGAGGCCTATCCCGAGTGGGCCGACGTGCGGACCGTGACGGTCCTCGAACGCGGCGACGGCGGCCGTGGCGTCGAGGTCGCGTTCGAGGTCGACGTCCCCGTGCTCGGGAAGGCGGCGTACACGCTGCGCTACGCCTACGCACCGGGCGACACCGCCATCTCGTGGACCTCCATCGCCGCCCACGGGGCCGTCCACGACGTCCGCGGCGAGTACCTCCTCGACGAGCTGTCTGAGGGCGGCACCAAGGTCACGTACCGGCTGAACGTCGAGCTCGGTGCCCTGGTGCCCGGGTTCATCCGCACCCAAGGGTCCCAGCGCGTCATCGAGAACGCCCTCGCGGGGCTGAAGCACCGGGTCGAGAAGGGGTGAGCGTGGTCCCGGGCGCCGGGTCGCCGGTGCTCCCGCTGCCTCCGGCGCCCCCGGGAGCCGCTCCCCCGTGGATGCTCGCGCGATGGCGGTGGAGCGACATCGTGGCAGTGACCGCCATGCCGTTCGGCATCGCGGCGCTCGTCACGGTCGTGCTCGTCGGGGCCGGAGCGTCCTCGGCCGCGTGGGGTTTCGCGCTCACGCTCGTACAGCAGGTGGCGATGGGCCCCGGCGTCGGCTGGTGGGTCCGGTCGCACGACGGCAGCGTCGCTCCGATCGGGCTACGGCACGGTGGGACCACGCTTCGCGACGTGGGCGCCGGCGTGGCGGCCGGCCTCGGCGCCATCGCGGCGTCGGCGATCGTCATCGGTGTCACGATGGAGGTGCTCGGGCGCACCGACGTCCCGAACCCGCTCGAGACCTTCGGCGATGCCTGGGTGTTGCCGAGCGCGCTGATCGCGCTCGTTCTCGCCCCGGTTTGCGAAGAGATCGTGTTCCGCGGGTTCCTGTTCGGGGGCCTGCGCCAGCGGATGAGGTTCGGGGGGGCGGCGTTGCTCTCGGGGCTCGTGTTCGGCGCGATCCACGGCGACCTCGTCCGGTTCCCGGGACTCACGGTGACGGGTGTGATCCTGGCCGCCGTCTACGAGCGACGCCGGACCCTCGGCGCGTCGATCGCGGCGCATGCCACGGTCAACCTGTTCGCCCTCGCGGGGTTGCTGCTCCAGCTCTGAGGCGACCCGAACGTCGCCAGGTGTGCGAAGCTGGCGCGATGCGGGTCGTGCTGTTCACGGGCAAGGGGGGCGTTGGCAAGACGACCGTCGCGGCCTCGACCGCCGTGCGCACCGCCGAGGCAGGCCTGCGGACCCTGGTGATGTCGACCGACCCCTCGCACTCGCTGTCCGACTCGTTCGAGCTGCCGATCGGGGGGG
Source organism: uncultured Actinomycetes bacterium (assembly GCA_964655465.1). GTDB lineage: Bacteria > Actinomycetota > UBA4738 > UBA4738 > HRBIN12 > AC-51. Next base: position 13,982 of record CAZZND010000030.1, on the reverse strand, counting down.
CGCCGACGCTGCTCGCCCCGAACCTGTGGGCACAGGAGATCGACGCCCAGGAGCGGCTCGAGGACAACTGGCGCGACATCCAGGAGTACATGATCCAGCTCATGAACTGGGCGGGGACCGATGCGATCCAGGCCGAAGAGCTCACGGTCCTCCCGGGGATCGACGAGATCTTCGCGCTGATCGACGTGAAGACCCACGTCGAGAGCGCCGCGTACGACCTGCTCGTCGTGGACTGCGCCCCGACGGCCGAGACACTTCGGCTGCTATCGCTGCCTGACATCATGAGCTGGTACATCGAGCGGATCTGGCCGGTGGAACGCAAGGTGGTGAGGGCCGTGCGCCCCCTGATCTCGCGCGTCACCTCGATGCCCATCGCCGGCGAGAACGTGTTCGAGGCGGTGGAGCGCCTGCACGCGAACCTCGAAGCGGTGAAGTCGATCCTCACCGACGCCAGCATGTCGAGCGTGCGCCTGGTCCTGAATCCCGAGAAGATGGTGATCAGCGAGGCGAGGCGGACGTACACCTACCTCGGGCTGTTCGGGTACCGGGTCGACGCCGTCGTCGTGAACCGCGTGCTCCCGGACGAGGTCACCGATCCGTACTTCGGCAAGTGGAAGGACATCCAGGCCGAGCACCTCGCGACCGTGCACGAGTCCTTCGAGCCCGTCCCGATCCTGCAGGCGCGGCTGTTCGACCGAGAGATGGTCGGCGTGTCCCTGCTGCGCGAGATGGCCGAGGAGGTCTACGGCGACCGCGACGCCGCCTCCATCCTGTTCCACGACGAGCCGATCAGGGTGGCGAAACGCGGCGGGACCTACGTGCTGACGCTGCACCTGCCGTTCACCTCGCGCGACGATATGGACGTGCATCGGCGCGGCGAGGAGCTGTACGTCCGGGTCGGGCCCTATAAGCGGAACCTGATCTTGCCGCAGACCCTGCGGCGGCTCGTCGTGCGCGAGGCGAACTTCGCGGGCGACCGGCTCGAGATCGCCTTCGAGAAGCCGCCGGGAGGCGACGGAAGGGAGAACGGATGAACGAGGACGACGCCAGCTCGGCCGTCCGCGCCGAGGTCGCCACGGCGCCCGAGGAACCTGCTGCTGAGGAGACCGGTGCCGAGGAGACCCTCGCGTCAGGCCACGTGGCCGACACCTGTCCCGTCGCGTGGTGCCCCTTCTGCCTGGCGGTGGGCGCCGTGCAGCCCCTGCGGCCCGAGGTCGTGGATCATCTGCTGAAGGCCGGGACCGAGCTGCTGCTCGCGTTCCGGGGGGTCCTCGATGCGCGTGCGGACGAGGTCGCGAAGAGCGAGGAGCCGGCACCGGCGACCACGCTCGAGAAGATCGATCTGGGATGACCGTCGGGATCCACGCGGTCGGCGTCGACGTCGGCGGCACGAAGATCTCGGTGCTCGGCGTCGACGGCGGAGGCCGCGTGGTCGCGCGCGCCGGGGCCACGACCCCTGCCGACGATCTCGATGCCGCGTTCGAGGTCATCACCTCGACGGTGCGTGACGTCGCGCCGGACCGGCCGGTGGGAGTCGGCGTGCCCGGTCTCGTCGACGCGGCGGGCGTCATGCACGCCGGGGCGAACGTCTCGTGGCGCGACGCCGCGGTCCGTGAACGTCTCGCCGCGCTCCTCGGCGTGCCGGTCGTCGTCGAGAACGACTGCACGGCGGGCGCGTTCGGGGAATGGCGAGCCGGGGCCGGTGCGGGCGCAAGGCACCTCGTCTACGTGGGGGTCGGGACGGGGATCGGCGGAGGGCTGGTGCTCGATGGGCGGCCGTACCGCGGGGCCAACGGCTTCGCGGGGGAGATCGGCCACGTGGTCGTCGAACCTGACGGGGAGCCCTGCGGATGCGGCAACCGTGGCTGCTGGGAGACCGTGGCGAGCGGCACCACGATCACCCGAGACGGCCGTCGTGCGGTGACCCGCCACCGGCACTCCGCGATCGGTGAGCTCGCCGATGGTGACGTGGACCGGGTCACGGGCGAGATGGTCACCGAGGCGGCCCGAGCGGGGGATCCGGCCGCGCGCGGGATCTTGGCCGAGGTGGGAACCCGCCTCGGCGTCGGCATCGCCGGTCTCGTCAACACCTTCGACCCCGAGGTCGTGGTCATCGGCGGAGGAGCGGCCGAGGCGGGCGACCTGCTGCTCGCTCCCGCTCGTTCCGCGTACGCGATCGCCGTCCAGGGCGGCGGACGCCCCGACGTCCCACTGCTCGCCGCGGCGCTGGGCGCGGACAGCGTCGCGATCGGCGCCGCGCTGCTCGCGATGGAGGCGGGTGCGTGAAGGTCGGCCTGTCCCTGCCCGTCTTCACGGCCGAGGTCACGCGGCCGCTGGACCAGGCGCGCCGCGCGGCGGCCGCGAGCTTCGACGCGGTCTTCGCGCCCGACCACGTCTTCCCTCCCGGGGCGCCCGACCGCCCCGCGATCGAGGCGTCATCCCTTCTGGCCGCCGCCGCCGCCGCGAACCCCACGCTCGGTGTCGGCGTGCTGGTCACGCGGCCGTACCTGCGCCCCGTGGGCCTGCTCGCCAAGACCGCCGCGGGTCTCGCGCACCTCAGCGGAGGCTCGGCCGTGCTCGGGCTCGGGCTCGGTGACGCGAACGGCCGCGCCGAGCACGCGGCGCTCGGTCTGCCGTTCCCCGACGTCGAGCGGCGGACCGTGGGTTTGGAAGAGACCGCCCGGGCCCTGCGCGCGCTGTTCGCGGGACGGCCGTGGCCCGGCGGCGCCGAGATCGCTCCGGTGCAGGGTCCGTTGCTGCCCCCGGCCTCGGTGCCGGTGTGGATCGGTGGTACCAGCGATCGCGTGCTCGGGGTCGCGGCGCGGGCGGCGAACGCGTGGAACGGGTGGGGACTGGACGCCGAGGCGTTCGCCGCCCGCGCCGCGGCGCTCGCCGAGCTGGTCCGGGACGCCGGCCGTGATCGGGCGGAGGTGCCGCCGACGTGGGGCGGGATCGCGCTCGTGGGTGAGGACGCGGCGGACCTGGCCGCGCTCGAGGCCGACCGCGCCGAGAAGGGGTTGTCGATGGGGATCTGGCGAGGCACGGTCGACGACCTGCGCGGGTTCCGGGACCGGCTCGACCGGGCAGGCTGCACCTGGCTCGTGGCCACCGCCGCCGGGCCGGCCGACCGGCTCGAGCTGATCGCATCCACCCTCGTCCGGGGCTGAGGGGACGGCGGCTCGGATGAAGGCGCACGAGCTCAAGAGGGCGAAGCGCGACGTCCGCCGCCGCGTGCTCGCGGTGCGCGACGCCCTCGGCCCGGCCGAGCGTTCGGCCGCCGGCGAGGCGGTCGCCGGACGGTTCGTCGCGCTCCCCGAGGTGGATGGTGCGCGGACCGTCGCGGCCTACTGGTCGTTCGGGTCCGAGGTGCCGACGGGGCCGCTGCTCGCTCGTGTG
>CAZZND010000030.1:0-10576 GCA_964655465.1 uncultured Actinomycetes bacterium | reverse complement strand
ATCACGGTCGCGCTCCCGCGGATCGACGGGGACGAGCTGCACCTCCTCAGGTACCGCGACGGCGATCCCCTGACGCCCACGAGCTTCGGCGCGATGGAGCCGGTCGACGGGGAGGAGATCGACCCCGCGGACCTGGACGCGATCGCGACGCCGGCCGCCGTGTTCGACCGGGAGGGGCGGCGGATCGGCTACGGCGGCGGCTTCTACGACCGGCTGTTCCCCCGCGCGCTCTCGGCGGTGCGGATCGGCATCGCCTACGACCTTCAGGTGGTCGACCCGCCCCTTCCGGCGGGCCACTTCGATCTTCGGGTTCACGCGATCTGCACCCCGACACGGGTGATCCGGCCCGGTCTCTCGACTTGAATCGCCGTTCGATCATGCGGTAGAACCTGTCCAAGCGTCCGTGGGATACCCGCGGCCCGACCTCAAGGAGCATCGATGACCGAGGAACACCGCTCACCGCTCGCCGACTGGCACGAGGCCAAGGGGGCCGAGGTCCTCGTCGAGGACGGCTGGCCCTGGTACATGCACGAGGGCGGTGACCCCCTCGCCGAGTACGAGGCCATCCGCACCGGCGCCGGCGTCTGGGATCTGTTCTCGACGAGCAAGTACGAGGTCACCGGCCCCGACGCCGCACGGTTGATCCAGCGGCGCTTCACGAACTCGCTCACCGGCGTCCCCGACGGGGCCGTCCGCTACGGCGCCTTCGTCAACGCGGACGGCACGATGATCGACGACGGCAACGTGTACAAGTTCGACGACCGGCGGTTCTGGGTGATGATCAACACAGCCGGCATCGAGGGCTGGTTCCGCGAGACGGCCGAAGGGCTCGACGCGCGGATCGAGCATCGTACCGAGGATCTGGCGATGATCTCGGTGCAGGGGCCGAAGGCGCAGGAGGTCTTCCAGACGCTCGTCGGCCGTGATCTGGACGAGCTCGGCTACTTCCGGTTCTGGCCCCAGGCCACGACCGTCGCCGGTGTCGCCGCGCACGTCCTGCGTACCGGCTTCAGCGGCGAGAAGGGTTACGAGATCGTCATGGCGCCCTCGGACGCGCAGGTCGTGTGGGACGCGCTGCTCGCGGCAGGCGCGACCCCGTTCGGGCTCACGGCGGTCGACCTCGCCCGCACCGAGGTCGGGCTCATCATCATCGCGGTCGACTACGAGCCGAACGAGACCAGCCCGTGGGACCTGTCGATGGACAGGTTCATCAAGACCGACACCGAGTGCGTCGGCGCGGAGGTGCTCGCGGACTACGGCACGAACCCGCCCAAGCGGTTCAAGACGCTTCGCATCGAAGGCGAGACCGCGCCCGACTACGGGGCCGTGGTGACCAAGGACGGGCGGGAAGTCGGCGTGGTGACCTCGCCCGCGGTCAGCCCGCGCCTGGGCGTGATCGGGCTCGCCATCCTCGACGCCGACGCGGCGAGCGAGGGCGTGAAGGTCGAGGTGGCGGTCGCCGACGGCACCGCGGCGGCGACGATCGACGCCTTGTCCGCGCTCGACCCGAGGAAGGAGCGCGCGAGGGCGTAACCGCGCGGGGACCACGAGGGGGGCCCCTGCGAGCCCCTCCCCGTATGCTCCGGTGATGAGTGGCGCGCTGTTCGGCGTCGTGCCCAACTTCTCCGAAGGTCGTCGCGCCGACGTGATCGGGGCGATCGTGGCCGCGCTCCAGGTGCCGGGCGCTCGCGTGGTCTATGCCGAAGCCGACCCCGATCACCACCGGCTGGACACGACCGTGCTGGGGTCCGCCGAGGCCGTACGTGCGAGCGCGCTCGCCGGCGCGCGCGTCGCGATCGCGTCGATCGACATGACCACGCACGTGGGCGGGCATCCGCGGATGGGCGCGGCCGACGTGATCCCATTCATGCCGGTCCGTGACGCGACCATGGACGATGCCGTCGCCCTCGCGCGCGCGTTCGGACGCGAGCTATCCGACGCCCTCGATCTGCCGGTCTACCTGTACGACCGCGCGGCGCTCGTGCCCGAACGCGCCTCGCTCGCGGATGTCCGCAAGGGGGAGTTCGAGGGGCTCCGCGAGGCGGTGGCCCGGGGTGAACGTCTGCCGGACTTCGGACCCCACACGATCGGGCCCGCGGGCGCCACGGCCGTGGGAGCACGCAAGCCTCTGGTGGCGTTCAACCTCTACCTGCGGGGCGCCGACGAGGCGGCGGCCAAGGACGTCGCGCGGGCGGTGCGCGAGTCCTCGGGCGGGCTGCCCGCTCTGCGGGCGATCGGGTTCGCCGTGCCCGAGCGCGGGTGCGTCACGGTCTCCATGAACCTGGTGGACCACGAGGTGACCGGGCTGGTCGCCGCGTTCGACGCCGTCACGGCCGAAGCTTCCGCCCGTGGCCTCGATGTGATGGACTCCGAGATCGTAGGGCTCGTGCCCGACGCGGCGATCGGTGCCGGTGTGGCGGCGCACCTGCGCCTCGCGGGGTTCGACCCCGCGAGGCAGATCCTGGAACGGCTGGCCGAGGAGGGCGCGTGAACGAGGATCCGCCGATGGGGCAGCATCGGATCGACCTGTGGCTCACCGCGCTCGCCTCGGGCGCGGCGACGCCCGGCGGCGGCGCGTTCGCCGCGCTCTCCGCGGCGGCCGGGTCGGCGCTCGTCGCGATGGCGGGCCGGCTCACCATCGGGAAGGAGCGTTTCGCCGAGGTCGAGGATCGGATGCAGGCGATCGTCGAGGAGTGCGATGCCGAGCGCGAGGGTTTCCTGGCGATGGCCGACCGTGACGCCGCTGCCTTCGACGCGGTCATGGCGGCCTACAAGCTGCCCAAGGAGACCGATGAGGACAAGGCAGCCCGCCTGCGCCAGCTGCAGGAGGCGCTCGAAGGCGCCGCGGAGGTGCCGCTGATGGTCGCCCGGCGTGCCGTCTACGTGATGGGTCTCGCGGGCGAGGTCACGGTCTCGGGCAACCCGAACGCGGCGTCCGACGGTCTCTCGGGCGCGGCCGCGCTGTTCGGGGCCGCGATCTCGGCTCTCGCCAACGTCCGGATCAATGCGTTCGCGTTCACCGACGCCGAGCGCCGCGAGGAGCTCCTCGACGACTGCCGGAGGCTTCGCGACCGCGCGAACGCCCTGCTCGCCGAAGCCGACGAAGCCTTCACGGCCCGGACCTCGTAGGGCGCCTCCAGGGGTTGCGCGGCGCCGCGTCGCGGCGCACCCTTGCGCGGTGAGGATCGACGCCGTCGTGTTCGACTGCCGCGACGCAGCGCCGCTCGCTCGGTTCTGGGCCGCGGCCCTCGGGTGGGAGGTCGGCGCCTATCACGAGGACGAGCTCGGCCGGCTCGCGTCGAAGGGTATCTTCGACTCCGAGGACGATCCGAGCGTGGCCGTCGAGCCGCCTGAGGACACCGACCTCCCCGTGCTGTTGTTCACCGAGGTCCCCGAGGGCAAGCAGGTCAAGAACCGGATCCACCTTGACCTGCAGGCCGACGAAGATCTCGAGGTCGAGGTCGAGCGGCTCGAGCAGCTGGGGGCGGCGATCCGGAACTGGGCCGAGGAGGACGGCGGCATGTGGTGCGTGATGCAGGACCCCGAGGGCAACGAGTTCTGCGTGATGCCTCCCGACGGGGCCGCCTGATCTCGGGGGATCTCGGCGATCCGCGGGTCGCTCGGGGCCTTCAGACCCGCATGGCCTGCGCGACGCTCATGACAGGATCTTAGAACAGGCCGACCGTGCGGCCCTGGGCGTCGATGTCGACGCCCATGTAGTTCGGCGTCTTGCCGAGGCCGGGCATGCGCTGCATGTCCCCGCACAGCGCCACGACGAACCCTGCGCCCGCGGCCGGCACCACGCCTCGGACCGGCAGCCGGAACCCCGTGGGGCGGTTGAGCAGCAGCGGATCATGGCTGAGCGACAGGTGCGTCTTCGCCATGCAGACGGGAACCTCGCCGAAGCCCAGCTCGTGCATCCGTGCGAGGTCGTTCTCGGCTTGCGGCAAGTAGTCGACCCCGTCGGCCCCGTAGAGCTTCGTCGCGATCGCCTCGATCTGCTCCTTGAGAGGCGTGCCTTCCGGGGTGAGCAGGTGGAACGTGTTCGGCTGCTCGCAGGCCTTCACGACCGCCTCGGCGAGCTCGACGGCTCCCTCGCCGCCGAGGGCGAACCCGCGGTTCACCACGACGGTCTCGGCCCCGGCGCCCACGGCCAGCTCGCGGATGAGCTCGATCTCGGCGCCGGTATCGGTGGGGAAGTTGTTGATCGAGACCACGCAGGGCAGGCCGTACTCCTTCAGGATCTGGATGTGCGCCGTCAGGTTGTCGATGCCCCGGCGGAGCGCGTCGAGGTCCTCGTTGCCCAGGTCGGCGAACGCCATCCCGCCGTGGGACTTCGTCGCGCGCACCGTCGTGACGAGCACGCCGGCGCTGGGGACGAACCCACCGAAGCGGCACACGATGTCGCAGAACTTCTGGAACCCGAGGTCGCTCGCGAACCCGGCCTCGGTGACCACGTAGCCGGCGAGCTTCAGCGCGACCCGGTCCGCGATGATCGAGTTGTTGGCGTGGGCGATGTTGCCGAAGGGCCCGGCGTGCAGCAGCACGGGCTGGCCCTCCAGGGTCTGGACCAGGTTCGGTTCGATCGACTCGCGCATCACGACCGTCATCGCGCCCGCGACCTTCAGATCCTCGGCCGTGACCGGCGCGCCACCGGAGGTGGAGGCGACGATGATCCGGCCCAGACGTGCGCGCAGATCGTGCAGGTCGGTCGTCAGCGCGAGGATCGCCATGACCTCCGACGCGGCGGTGATGACGAAGCCCTCCTGGCGGGGAACGCCGTGGACCTTGCCGCCGAGGCCGATCACCGTATCGCGCAGCTCGCGGTCGTTCACGTCGAGGGTCCGTGGCCAGGTGATCGTGAGCGGGTCGATCCCCAGCGGGTTGCCGTGGAAGATCGAAGCGTCGAGCGCGGCCGAGAGCAGGTTGTGGGCGGCCGTGACTGCGTGGAAGTCCCCGTTGAAGTGGAGGTTGATCTCTTCCATCGGGACGACCTGCGCGTAGCCGCCGCCCGTTCCGCCGCCCTTGATGCCGAAGACCGGGCCCATGCTGGGCTCCCGAAGCGCGAGCACCACCTTCTCGCCGATCCGGCCGAGCCCTTGCGTGAGCGAGACCGAGGTCGTGGTCTTGCCCTCGCCGGCCTTCGTCGGCGTGATCGCCGTGGTGATGACGAGCTTCCCGTCGGGGCGGCCGGCCATGCGGTCGAGGATCGAGATCGAGATCTTGGCGCGGGTGTTGCCGTAGGGCTTGAGCTCCTCTGGGGCGATCCCCGCGTCGTCGGCGACGTCGGCGATGGGTCGCAGGTCGGCTTCCTGGGCGATCTCGAGGCCGGATCTCATGGGCGTTCTGGTTCCCTTCCATCGCGTGGGCTCGGGTGGTCGAGGATCGCAGCGGACCATACAACCCGCCGCTCCACCGGCCCAAGTCGGTGTTGCGCACGCGGTGGCCGGCGGTCGGGCGCGCTCAGGACTCGGCCGCGAGGATCAGGACGACCGAGGCGACGCACAGCGCGACGAACGCGCCGGTGACTACCCAGACCAGGGTGGGGGCGATGGGCTCGTACCGCCCTTCGGCGAGGGCGCGGCGAACGGCCCGGTCGCGCACCGCGGCGACCGCGAAGATCGCGACCGCCATCAAGCCGAACGCGGCCCCCAGCACAGCGAAGGGGAGGGGGTCGACCTCGAGCAGGGCCGGGACCAGGCGCCCGACCCCGAGCGCGACGGCGACGGCGGCGAGCCCGGAGCGCCACCATGCGAGCAAGGTGCGCTCCTGCGCGAGGTAGGTTCGCCGCGTCGCGTCCTCGAGACCGGGTTCGGGGTCGCCCATGGCCGCATCTTCGCACGATGGCGGCCGGTGCCGGTGCCATACTCGCCTCGTGGACGCCGCGTCCTTCCTCCGTTCGCACGCGCCGTTCGACGAGCTGGCGCCCGACGAGCTTGACGCGATCGTGCGGGCCACGGATATCGTGTTCTTCCTCCGTGGCGAGACCATCCTGGAAGCCGGGAGCGATCCGGTCCCGCACCTGTTCGTCGTACGCACCGGCGGCGTCGAGCTGCTCGACGACGGTCACGTGGTCGACCAGCAGGGCGAGGGCGAGGTCTTCGGCGCGCTGTCGCTGCTCTCTGGCGAGCGCCCGATCCTCGGTGTACGGGCGCACGAGGAGACCATCTGCTACCGCATCGAACGCGAGGCCGCCGCCGCGGTTTTCGCTTCGCCCGCAGGGGTCTCGTTCCTCAGCCGCAGCGTGCGACGGCGCGAGCGGACCCTCCTGGACCACGCCGACGTCGGGGCAGCGGACCCATGGACCGTGCCGCTCGGCGAGATCGCGACGACACCGGTCCTGCGCGTCGGTGCGGACGACACGATCAAGGACACGGCGGAACGGATGGCCGCGGCGCGGGCGTCCTCGGCGCTGGTGCAGGGGCCGGAAGGATGGTCGATCGTGACCGACCGGGATCTCCGCGTCCGCGTGGTCGCCGCGGACGCGGACACCGCCGGTGCCGTGGGGTCGGTCGCCTCCGGGCCGCTGGTCTCGCTCCCTCTCGATGCGACCGCGGCCGAGGCCTTGTCCCTGATGCTCGAGCGGGGCATCCATCACGTGCCGGTGACCGAGGCAGGGGACGTGATGGCGATCGTGACCGACACCGACCTGATGGCCCTGGAGCGGCGGTCCGTCCTGCGTCTGCGCCGCGAGATGGAGGCGGCCGCGACCATCGAAGATGCCGTCGCGACCGCGCGCCGCGTGCCCGAGGCCATCGCGGACCTGGTGCTCGCGAGCATGGATCCGCTCGCCGTCGGGCACCTGGCAGGGGTTTTCCGCGACACGCTCACCGTCCGGCTGATCGACCTGACGATGACGCGGCTCGGCCCCCCGCCGTGCCCATGGTCGTGGCTCGCCCTCGGCAGCCAGGCCCGACATGAACAAGGCCTCGAGACCGATCAGGATCACGCCTTGGTGTACGAGCCCGGCGACGCGGGGTCGGACGCCGTCGACCCGTACTTCGCCGAGCTCGCGGCCGCCGTCACTCAGGGGCTCGCCGACGCCGGGACCCCCCGGTGCAAGGCCGGCGTGATCGCCGAGGAGCGCGAATGGAGGGGCTCGCTCACGGAGTGGACGGAGCGCTTCGCCGCCTGGTCGCGCGACCACGACCCGTGGGCGCTCGGCCGAGCGGCGATCGCGTTCGACCACCGCCCCCTGACCGGTCCGCTCGACGTCGAGCACGCGTTCTCGGCGCCGCTCGCGGCGGCGGGCGGTGAGCTCCGTGTGCAGCGCCGCCTGGCGCGGTGGGTGGTCGATCAGCGTCCACCTCGGGGCTTCCTCCGTTCGGCGATCGTCGGGGGCCGAGGCACGAGCGACGTCACGTTCGACGTGAAGCGCCAGGGGATCGGGCTCATCACGAGCCTGGCTCGGGTCCTGGCTCTGCGGGCCGGCGTCCGCGACAACCGCACGGGCGCACGGCTCCGTGCGTCCGTGCGGAGCGGCATGCTCGACCCGCAGGACGGCGAGGCCCTCGAGGAAGCGTTCCGTCTGCTGTGGCAGGTCCGGCTCGACCACCAGGCCGCCCAGGTCCGCCGGGGGGTCTCGCCCGACGATCAGGTTGACCCCCGGGGCCTCGGCCCCCTCACCCGGCAGGGGTTGAAGGAAGCCTTCCGCCGGATCGAGGCCGTCCAGCAGGTCGTGGCGCTCGAGCTGGGGCTGCGGTGAGCGTCCGGCCTCCTGCCCCGCCGTCCCGCCGCGCGCGGCGGGCGTCGTGGCGGGAGGCCGCCTTCGTGTCCCTGGACTTCGAGACGACCGGTCTCGACCTCGACCTGGACCGCATCGTGTCCTTCGGGACGGTTCCCATCACCGCCGGCGCGGTGGCGTTGGGCGACGCGACCCATCGGCTGGTCGACCCGGGAGACCGGGCGCCTTCACGCACCTCGGTGACCATCCATCGGATCCGGCCGGTAGACCTGGCGGGCGCGGCTTCTATGTCCGAGGCCGCGGAGGCGCTCGCGAAGGTCCTGGATCGCCGCTTCGTCGTGGCCTGGTACGCACCGGTCGAGGCCGCGTTCCTCTCCCGGTTGTACGCGATACCCGCCCGCCGTTGGAAGCAGCGCACGGTCGACGTGCGCGACCTGCTGGTCGCGCTCGAGGGCCCCGCCGCGGCCCGCCTGCCCTTGACCGAAGCCGCCGGCGCGTGCGGCGTCCCCGTCGCCGACCCGCATCACGCGCTGGATGACGCGCTCGTCACCGCGCAGATGTTCCTGGTCGTCGCGAGCCGCCTCGAGGAGAGGGACGGCGTCCGAACCGTCGGAGATCTGATGCGAGTGCTCCCGGCGGGGTGACCCCCGGGCCGTCTCGGCCGATACTGGACGGGTGACCGCTACCGAGCCGATCCGCCGCAACGTCACCCCGGTCAAGATCACCGCCGTCCGCGACGGCATCCGATCGGAACGCCCCGACACCCTGGCCACCGAGGAGCCGCTCGAGATCCGGGTCGAGGGGCCCGACGGGGTCGCCCACCAGGTCGCGGTGACGATGCGGACCCCGGGTGGGGACCACGAGCTCGCGGCGGGGTTCCTGTTCACCGAGGGGCTCATCGGCCCTTCGGACGTCCGGCGTGTAGCCTACTGCGACGACGTCGATGACGAGGCGCAGCGCTACAACGTCGTGACGGTCTCGCTCACAGGACCTTTCGACGCCGACAGGCTCCGGCGGAACTTCTACGCGACATCGTCGTGCGGTGTCTGCGGGAAGGCCGCGCTCGAGGACGTCGAGGTGCGGTGCGCGCCGGTCGCCGAGGGCACCACCATCGCGCTCGACGTGTTGCTCACGTTCCCCGTGCTGCTCCGCGAGGCGCAGAAGGTCTTCGACCGGACCGGAGGGTTGCACGCGGCGGCGCTGTTCACCCCGGCCGGGACCCCGGTGTCGGTGCGCGAGGACGTGGGCCGGCACAACGCCGTCGACAAGGTGATCGGCGAGCACGTGCTGTCGGGTTCGTTGCCGCTGGGGGGCCACGTGCTCCAGGTCAGCGGCCGGTTGTCGTTCGAGATCGTCCAGAAAGCCGCCGTCGCCGGGATCCCCATCGTGAGCGCGGTGAGCGCGCCGTCCTCGCTCGCGGTCGAGGCCGCCGAGCGGTTCGGTATGACGCTCGTGGGGTTCGTGCGCGACGGACGGTGCAACGTCTACACGCAGCCCGACCGTGTGATCTGACTCCGTTTCAGCCGGCGCGGCCCGCTCGCCAGTCGTAGACGACCTTGGTCCGCACGAGCAGGTCTTGGACGGACCGCTGGTCGCGACTGAGCGCCGCCCAGAAAAGCAGCAGCGGGAACAGCACGCAGACGATCGCCCGCAGGACGGAGCGCGCGGCGCCGAGACGGGCATCGTCGGTGGCCAGGACCCGCAGCCCCAGCACCTGATCGCCGTACGTCCGTCCGCCGGTCGTCCACGACACGGCGAAGTAGACCGTGAGGACGATCCCCAGCACGGTGATCGCCGTTGGCCAACCGACGGTAGGGAACGTGAAGTCACGGCCCTGCCGGAGGAACAGCACCGCCGCCCACCCCAGGTACAGGGCGACCACGATGCCGGCGGCGATCAGGACGTCGATCGCGTTGGCCGCCACGCGGGTCACGACCCCCGCCGAGTGGCCCTGGAAGTCGCGGGCCTCCGCAGGGACGACCTGGACCGAGACGGCGCCGTTCACGGGCCATCCTCCGGTTCCTCGTCGCGGCGGCGTCGGAGCAACCGGTCGACGAGGCGTGTCACCGCCTGGTCGGCGGAGACGGCGTCCATGCGCACGCCTCGCACGGTCTCGGAGGCGACCGAGCTCGTCGAGGCCCGGATGATCTCGGGCAGGTCGATCCGGTCGATGACGTCGAGCGCCAGCGAGGATAGGTCGAGCCGGTCGACGATCCTCGCGACGTCGATGCGCTCGGCAACCGCATCCACGTTGATGCGCGAGGCGACGGCGTCGAGATCGACGCGGCTGACGACACCGTCGAGATCCACCTTGGACACGATCGCGTCAACGTCGATCCGGCGCGCGATCTCGTCGACGTCGAGCGTCGCCACGATGCGATCTAGCTCGACGCGGTCGAGCACGACCTCGGTGAGGTCGAGCTGGTCGAGCACGGCGTCGACGGCGCGGCGCGTGGTTTCGGCCGCCACCGCGCCGGCGAGGGCCTCGGCATCGGGGCGCTCCGCCTCCCAGGTCTCGTCCCATCGACGGAGCAGGTCCTCGGAGACCCTTCGGAGCGGTGCGAGGGCGGCCCCACTCGCGACCACGACCGGGCGGGCTACGCGGACCCCGGCGTCGATCAGGGCCGCCGTGGTGCGGAGGGCCTCGGTGGCGAACCCGAGCGCCGCGCCTGCCACGAGCGCGGCGCCCTCCTTCGTGTCGTCCCGGTCGTCATCCGGCAGGCCTGCGGCCTGCCGGATGACCTCCGCGAGCGTCCCGAGCGTCATCGCAACCGCGCCGATCGCGGCCTGGGCCGCCCGGACGGCGAGCCCTGCCGGGTCGGCGTCGGCAGCGGCGCTGTTCGAGGATGGGTCCGGGATGAGCGGCACGACATTCCCCATGCCCCCATCATG
>CAZZND010000029.1:0-25993 GCA_964655465.1 uncultured Actinomycetes bacterium | reverse complement strand
GGCCGGACGACGTCGCCGGCGCCGAGGACCGGGTCCTCGGCGGCCATCCGCAGCAGCGCGTCGCGCGGCGAGAGCCCGAGCGACAGGACGAGGGCGTCGCAGGCATACGAGCGGCGCCCCTCGGGCGTGTCGATGGTGACCCCGGTCAGCCGCTTCGTGCCGTTCGCAGAGACGACGCGGCCGCTGGCCTCGATCACGTCGACACCGGCTTGACGGAGCGTGGCGCCGACGCCTTCTCCGGTCTCGTCGACGACGACGGCGCGCGCTCCGGGGGCGACCCCGTGCACGCCGGCCATCCGCGCCGCGCCGCGCCCGAGCCACACGCCGGGCAGGTCGTTGCCGGGGAAGACCCCATGCGCCTCGACGGCGCCGGTCGCCACGATGACGCGCAGAGCCTCGACCTCGAGCGTTTCGCGCGGCCCGACCAGCGGGACGACGGGGCCTTCGTACAGCCCGATCGCGACATGGTGCGCGAGCATCTGGGCGCCCGCCTCCATCGCCTCGCCCGCCAGGCGCTCGACAGCGTCGCGGTACGTGCCGCCCGCAAGCGAGGAGCCCGGGGTGCCTTCGTCGGCGACGATGACGCTGGCGCCACCACGCGCCGCCACGGCAGCCGCCGCGAGGCCCGCCGCACCGCCGCCGACCACCAGCACGTCGCAGCGGACGAACCGGGTCGGCTTCGGCGCGGGCGGTTCGCCGGCCGGGAGCCGTCCGGCGCCCGTCGCCCGGCGGATGACCTTCTCGGCCACCTCCCACAGCCAGCGGGGCCGGACGAAGACCTTGTAGTAGAAGCCGACGGGCATCGCCCAGTGAAGGTGGTCGGTGATCGCGAGCGCGTCGCGCTCCGCGCTCGGCCACCCGGTCTCGCGGCGCACGTCCATGCCATCACGTGCCGGCGTCACGCAGGCCCGTTCACCGGGGAGGCCGTCGATGGTGACGAGGCAGTTGGCGCAATCGCCGGTCACGCAGTACAGGCCGCGGCGCCGGTGGGACTTGAGCGACCGGGTGAACGTGCGGACCCCGGCGCGGAAGACCGCGGAGGCGACCGTGTCGCCGTCCTCGATCGGCACCCGCCGGCCGTCGATCTCGAGTGACGGCACCGTCTAGCCCTCGATCCGGTTGGACGCGGTGTCGCGGCGGATCGTCGTCCAACGCCGGCATCCGAGCGCATGGAACCATCGCTCGTCCTGGGGGCCGGCGGCGTTCTCGCGAAGGTACACGCGCTCGAAGTCCGCGCGCAGGTCCGGGGCGTCGATCGGACGGACCTCGCCACCGTAGGTGAACTCCGTGTACGGCCGCTCCCCGCACGTGGGGCACGGCACGAGCAGGCTCAACGAGAACCCCCGGTCACACGCATCGCGCGGGGACGCTAGCCGAGCCGCGGGAGCCGGGTCAACGGGGCACGTGACCCAGCGTCACCCGCCGCCGGCCGCCATACTCGGTCGATGCCATGCAACCCCGGCCACCGCGTGGAGCCTGCCCCCGCGCACGACGTCCCCGTGGTATGGCCGATGCGGTGGGCGCTCGAGGGCGCGCCGAACCCGACCCTTCTCCGGCTGCACGCCGGCGTGGCCTTGACGGCCGAGACCGTCGTGACCTGTCCGCCGGGGGAGCCCCCCGAGCCCCTCGACCGCCTGTTCGAGATCGAGGCGATCCGGTCCATCGACCTGCATCCGTACCGTGCCCGCCTGAACCTGTATCCCGGCGCGGGTCGCGCCGCGACCGCTCGGCACGTGACCGAGGTGCTCACGCCCGCCTGGGGACCGCCCGCGGCGCTCGTCCCCGATGCCGGCCCACGCGTGTTCGAGGCGCGGTCCAGCAGCGGCAAGGTGGTGGCCGAAAGCCCGGCCATGGCCGAGGGGCACCCGTTGCTCGAGGCCGTCTTCGGGGTCGAGGGCGTCACCGAGGCGATCGCGGGCGAGGGGATGGTACTGGTGCGGCTCGGGAGGTTGTTCGACTGGGCCGAGGGCGAGACCGCCGTCGCGGCTGCGCTTCAGAGCGCCGGCGGGATGCCCGGGTCGACGTCCTTGCCGTCATAGACGGTGCCGGCGAACCGCTGGATGTCGCCCAGCCGGCCGAGGTAGGGCGTCGCGAACACGGCGGCGAAGATCTCCTGGTCCAGGCGCTCCTGCTCGATGGCGCTCGCAGGCACGTAGGGGCCGATGGTGGACCGGTACGTCAGGTGCCGTAGCGCCGCCGCCACGTCCTCGACGTCGGCCCCGGCGTCGCGGAGCGCGTCGACGTCGAGGTACACCTCGCTGGGGACGACGCTCTGCACCGCTTTGCCGAGCCCGGCCCCGAACTCGCGCTCGATGACCGCCTCGAGCTGGATGGGGTCCAGGCGCACGCCACCGGCGGCGTCGGGCAACGGACACTGCCCGTGGTCTGCGGTGACGATCAACACGTGCTCGCCGGGGTAGCGCTCGTCCAGGAACGCGCGCAGCCGGCCGATCTCGGCATCGACGGCCTCGATCATCAGCGCGGTCCACTCCGAGAACATGCCGTAGACGTGGCCCGTGTAGTCGGGTGACTTGAACGTGGTGTACAGCAGGCTCGTGCCCTCGGGTCCGCCGATCGGCTCGCTGGTGAGGGTCGACTCGATCAGGTCGCCCTGGTAGGCAGCGATCGGGGGAGAACAGCAGTACGGGTTGCCCCACCTCGCGTACTCGGCGTCCCACCCCGGGTCGTCGAAGGTGGCACGACGGGCCTCGAAGACCTCGAGACCCGGGACCTCGTTGGGCGTCCGGTACAGCGCGGGGTTGTGCGACACCCAGCCGCGATCTCCGTCGTCGTCGAAGTACACGCCGACCGGCAGGTCGTCGGCGGTCCGGTGGCGCCCGCCGAACCCCATCATGCCGAGGTGCCAGACCTGGTAGCCGATCTCGCCGACCCACGCGCCGGTCCGCTCGTGCCACAGGTCTGAGAGCGTCGGGATCGAGATGTCGGATGGGTCGGCCTGGCCGATCGTGCGGTAGGCCTTCCGCGAGCCGGCGCCGTCGCGGATGTTGTGACCGGTGATCCCGTGCTGCCGCGGGAACGCGCCCGTGCCGATGGTGACATGGGCACTCGCGGTGACCGCCGGGAACGACCCGACGATCGCGTTGCGGTAGTTGGCGCCGTCGCGCATCAGCTGCTCCAGGTGGGGCCAGCGCCCCGGCCAGAACTGCAGCGCGTTCCATCCGCCGCCGTCGATCACGAACGTTACGACGACCCTGGGCGTGCGGCCGGGGGTCTCGAGGTCCGGGAGCACCGCGCCCTCGCGGTCGGACGGCCAGTCCTCGTAGCCGATCAGCTGGGCCGTGGTCGGCGCGAGGTCGGCGAGGGAGACCCGCTCCTCCGAGTCACCCGGCAGGACCACGTCCGGTCCGTAGACGACGAGTGGGATCCGCTCGAGGTACATCCACACGCTCGCGTGGCTCGTGCGGGGGTCCTGCGGCAGCAGCGCCCTGGACTCCTGCGCGTAGTTGGCGCTGTTGAACGGCGCGAGCAGCAGTTGAAGGTCGCCGGAGCGCCCGGGATGGTAGGCGCGGGCGACCAGCTCCATGTACTCGGCCCCCAGGTCGTACGCCGCCGCGTCCTGGACGGCCGCGGCGTCGGGACGGGCGAGCCTCGCGGCGGCGCGGCCGAAGGCCGCGCCGCCGAACACCCACGCGAGCCCTCCGACGCCGGTCCAGTACAGGAAGCGCCGCCGCGACGGGTCCCCGGGCTCGCCGAGCTGTCCGTCACGCGCCGCCCACGCCACGACCCCGACCCCGACGAGCCACGTGGCCACGCCGGCGACGAGGCCGACCGAAAGGCTGCCGACCCAGGTGACGACGGCCGCGACGATGCCTCCGAGCAGCGTGAACACGACGAGGGTGCGGTGGGAGCGGGTCACGGACCTCCCATGGTCGCAGACCGGACGGGGGCCGAGGTCAGCGTCTCGTGGCGATCCGGTGGATCAGGTGCGCTTTCGCTCGAGGTCCAGGAAGGGCAGAGGCACGACCGTGGCGCCCACCTTGCCTCGTTCCCCCTCGACCGTGTACTCCACGCTCACCCGGGTGCCCGGGGTCTCGTATGCCTTGTCGAGCGACCCGAGCCCGACCATCTTCTTGATCGTCGTGCCCCAGGTCATCGAGGTGGCGCGTCCGACCCGCGTGCCGTCGCGGTAGACCGGGACCGGGGCGCGCTGCACCGTGAGCGAGATGTGCGCGGCCAGTCCGTGGCGTCCGAACATGCCCTCGATGCCGGACCAATCGAGCTCCAGCCCGACCAGGCGCCGCGCGGGACCGCCGTCGCGCCGCTCGGCGAGCAGCGCGCGCTTCCCGGTGAACTCGGCCTCTTTGCCGAAGCTCACGAGACGGCCGAAGCCGAGCTCGAAGGGGGAGTAGTTCTGCTCGGGGATCGTCGCGTGGCGGGCGCTCGTGTACTCGGCCTCGATCAGGATCAGCCCTGCTTCGACGCGCGCGACGTCCATCGCACGGATGCCGACGGGGAAGATGCCGAAGGCCTCGCCGGCCTGGAAGAGCCGGTCCCACACCGTGAGCGCTCCGTCGACCGGGATCCAGATCTCGTAGCCGCGGTCGCCGGTGTAGCCGGTCCGGGTCACGCTGACGTCCACGCCGCCGATGCTCGAGCGGCGGTGCCCGAAGTAGCGCACGTCGGTCCAGTCATGGCCGGTTGCGGCCTCGAGGACCTCGCGCGAGACGACGGTCTTCCTTGAGCCCCTGGCCGGTCTTGCGGTGGGCGGCCTCGAGGACCTCGCGCGAGAGCTGGCCTTGCAGCGCCAGGGCACCGAGCTGCGAGGAGATGTCTTCGACCTCGACGTCCAGGCCGGTCGCGTTCATCACGAACCACCGGTAGCAGGGATCGGCGGCGGTGATCCGGTACTCGTGCTCGGCGAGGCGCGTGATGGTGCCGTCGTCCAGCACCTTGCCGTCGTCGTCGCACCACGGCGTGTAGATCACCTGGTCGACGCGGATCTTCGAGGCGTCTCGCGTGATCACGCGGTCGAGGAGCCGGGTGGCGTCGGGACCGCGGACGATGAACTTGTACAGGGGCGTCGTGTCGATGACGGCGGCCGCTTCGCGGATCGCGCTGTATTCGATGTCGTGGAAGTCGGCGTAGACGGCAGGGGAGAAGTAGCCGGACCATTCACCCCAGGCCTGGGTGAGGTTCAGCTCCCTCTGGCGGGGGTAGAACGCGGTCCCGACCGACACGGTGCGCCTCCTCGATGAGCCTCGTCGGCCGGGAAGCCTACGCGAGGCTCCCGGGGGCCGTCCCCAGCCAGGTGACCTGAGGTCAAGGCGTCGGGGACGGCCCCCGGAGGCCCCCGCTAGCATGGCGCCCGGCGCGGGTAGCGCCCGGACCCAGGCTCGGATCGACCTGCGGTCACCCATCCGCGCGAAAGGTGGCGACGTGGCGAAGAAGTACGACGCGATCGTGATCGGCGGGGGCCACAACGGTCTCGTGAACGCCGCGTACCTCGCGAAGGCCGGCCTCAAGGTGCTCGTCCTCGAGCGCCGGCACATCCTCGGCGGCGCCACCTTGACCGAGGAGATCGTGCCCGGGTTCCGGTTCAGCGTCTTCTCCTACGTCGTGTCGCTGCTTCGCCCCGAGATCATCCGGGAGCTGGAGCTGCCTAAGCACGGCCTCGAGATCTTGCCGCTCGACGGCACCATCACGCCGCTCGACGACGACTACCTGTGGCGGGTGAACGACCACGGCAAGACCGTGCGCGAGCTCCGTCGTTGGAGCCTGAACGACGCCGAGGCCTACGAGGAGTACGGGCCTCTCATGGCCGAGATGGGACGGTTCATCAAGCCGATCCTGTCGATCCCGCCGCCCGACCCCGGCAAGGTGAGCCCCTCGGAGTGGATGGCTCTCGGTCCGCTCGCGAAGGCGTTCAAGGATCTGCCCAAGCGGCTGCAGACGACCTTCATCCAGCTGATGACGATGTCGGCGTCGGACTTCTTGGACCAGTGGTTCGAGACGGAGCCGCTGAAGGCCACGATGAGCGCCTCGGGCATCATCGGCACGTTCCAGGGCCCTCGATCGCCCGGGACGGCCTACGTGCTGCTGCACCACTACATGGGCGAGATCGACGGCGCGTTCCGCGCGTGGGGTTTCCCCAAGGGCGGCACAGGTGCGATCGCCTACGCGATCGCGAGCGCGGCAACGTCGCTCGGGGCCGAGATCCGGACCGAGGCGCCGGTGGCGAGGATCAAGACGACGGGTACGAAGGCGACCGGCGTCGTGCTTGACTCCGGCGAGGAGATCGACGCCGGCGTCGTGATGTCCTCGCTCGACTCGCGCTGGACCTTCATCAAGCTCCTGGAAGACGACGTGCTCGACCCAGAGCTCAAGGCCGAGGTCATGCGCTACAAGTACCGCGGTTCGTCGGGCAAGGTGAACCTGGCGCTCGACGGTCTGCCCGAGCTCGCGTGCAAGCCCGGGAAAGGTGAGTGGCTGCGTGGCGCGATCTCGTTCTCGCCGTCGATCGAGTACATCGAGCGCGCCTACGACGATGCGAAGTACGGGCGTCCGTCGGCGCGGCCCTACATCGACTGCATCATCCCGACGCTCGTCGACCCGACGATGGCGCCGCCGGGCAAGCACACGATGTCGTGCTTCGTCCAGTACGCGCCCTATCACCTCGCCGACGGCAAGGTCTGGGACGACGCGGCGCGCGAGGCGTTCGGGCAGAACGTGATCGACACCCTCGAGGAGCGGTTCCCCGACATCCGCAGCAAGATCGTCGGGCACCAGTTCGTGACGCCCAAGGACATCGAGGACATCACCGGGCTTACCGAGGGCAACATCTTCGCGGGCGAGCTCTCGCTCGAGCAGCTGTTCTTCAACCGGCCGGTTCCGGGTTGGGCGCGCTACCGCACGCCGGTCCAGGATCTGTGGATGTGCGGGTCGGCGACGCACCCGGGCGGCGGGATCATGGGTGCGCCCGGCCGGATCGCGGCGCTCGAGTACCTCAAGCACAAGAAGAAGGGGCGGAGGGCCGCCTAGATGGCGAAGGAGCTCGATGTCGTCGTCATCGGTGCGGGCCACAACGGCCTCGTCGCCGCGTCGTACCTCGCGAAGGCGGGCAAGAAGGTGTTGGTCGTCGAGGCGGCCGAGCGCGCAGGCGGGATCTTGCGGGGGACCGAGGTCGCGCCCGGGTTCCGCGCGCCGGGACTTGTCACCACCGTCGGCCGGCTGCGTCCGTCCGTCGTCGAGGACCTGAAGCTCGCGCAGCACGGGTTCGCGACCGTCACGCCGGGGGTGCGTGTCCACGCGCCCATGCTCGACGGCTCCGCGGTCACGTTCTGGGGCGATCCCGCGAAGACCGCCGAGGGCCTCCGGGCACGGAACGCGCACGACGCGGACGTGTTCGTCGATTTCGACCGGAAGATGCGGGCGATCGCCTCGTTCCTCGCCTACGTCCAGGTCTCGATCGCGCCCGACGCGAAGTCTCCCTCGGTCGCCGACGGCATCATGGGGCTCAAGCTCGGGAAGGCGTTCCGCAAGCTCGGTGCCAAGACCGGCCGCGAGGCCATCCGCGCGTTGCCGATGGCCGTCGCCGACCTGGTGCAGGAGGTCTTCGAGGACGAGGCAGTGCGCGGTCCGCTGGCGACCCGCGGCGTGCTGTACACGTCCATGGGGGCATGGGCGACGGGCACCGCGCAGGTGTTCCTGCACGACTCCGCGGGTACCGACGGCGGCGCCGCGGGGACGTCCGTGTTCGCGTGTGGTGGTACCGATGTGCTCGCCGACGCGCTGGTGGCGGCGGCGCAGGCGCACGGCGTGCAGATCCGGACCGGCGCCGCGGTGACGCAGATCCGGGCCACGGGAGCCGGGGCGAGCGGCGTGGTGCTCGCCGACGGGACCGAGATCGACGCGGCGACCGTCGTCTCGGCCGCGGACCCCAAGCGGACCGCACGTCTGATCGACCCGGTCGTGCTAGGCCCGACGACGATCTGGCGCACCGAGAACATCCGGCAGCCCGGCGCGACCGCGCGGGTCAACTTCGCGCTCGGGGGTCTGCCGGCGTTCCACGGAGGAGACCCAGAGCGCCTCGCCGGCCGCATCGTGATCGGCCCGTCGATCGACGACGTAGAACGGGCGATGGACGCGGTGAAGTACGGCCACGTCGCCGAGGAGCCCATCCTCGAGGCGACCATCCCTTCGCTCACCGATCCGTCGCTCGCCCCCGAGGGCAAGCACGTGATGAGCGTCGTCTTCCAGGCGGCGCCTCGGCACCTCCGCGACACCGAGTGGTCAACCGAGCGCGATCGCGTCGGCGACATCGCCGTGAAGACGCTCGAACGGTACGCGCCCGGGTTCGGCGAGCTTGTGGCGGCGCGCGAGGTCATCACGCCCGAGGACATGGAGACCTCCTACGGGCTCACCGGCGGACATGTCCAGCACGCGGAGCCCGCCCTGGACCAGTTCTTCGCCTGGCGCCCGATGTTCGGCGAGGCGCGACACCGGTTCCTGATCGACGGGCTCTACCTCGCGGGATCGGGGGCGCATCCGGGCGGCGGGATCACCGGCGGGCCGGGTGCGAACGCCGCCAGGAAGATCCTCAAGGATCTGAAGAAGTAGCCGGCCGCCGGGCGGCATACACTCCGCCGCATGACCGACGCGCCCGTGTTCCATGTGGCGGACGGCGAGCTCCGAGCCGACGACGAGCTCACGGAGTTCACCTCCGAGGATCTGCCCTACTACGCGGACTGGCACGGCTCCTTCGAGAAGGTCCCCTGGGCGACCGACGACGAGGCCCTGCGTGCCGCGAACGCCGACGTCGCGATCGTCGGCGCGCCGCTCGACGAGGGAACCTCGTCGCGGCCCGGGGCGCGGTTCGGCCCGCGCGCGATCCGGATGGCCCCCACGACGTGGTCCACGTCCGACGCCTGGTCCATCCAGCTGCAGACCGCGCCGTACGAGCACCTCACGGTGGTCGACGCCGGCGACGCGCCGGTCGTGCCGCGCCGGTTCGAGCGCGGCCTCCGCGTGATCCACGAGAAGGTGTTCCGGGTCGTCGACGCGAGCGCGATCCCGATCGTCCTCGGCGGCGACCACTCGATCACGTGGCCGAGCGCCGCGGCCGTGGCCCGACACGCGTGGCCGCGGAAGGTGGGGATCATCCACTTCGACGCCCACGCCGACACCGCCGCCGACCAGTGGGGGAACCTGTACGGGCACGGCACGCCGATGCGCCGTCTGATCGACGAGGGATGGGTGGCCGGCGCGAACTTCGTCCAGGTCGGTCTGCGCGGGTACTGGCCGGACGTCGACACGTTCGAGTGGATGCGGGCGCAGGGCATGCGCTGGCACACGATGGTCGAGATCGAGGAGCGGGGGAGCGAGGCTGTGATCGCCGACGCCATCCTCGAGGCGCTCGACGGACCGGACTGCATCTACCTGTCCGTCGACGTCGATGTCGTCGATCCCGGGATGGCGCCGGGGACCGGCACGCCGGAGTCCGGCGGCATGCTCTCCCGCGAGCTGCTCCGTGCCGTCCGACAGATCGTCAGCCAGGTCGAGCTCGTCGGCATGGACGTCGTCGAGGTCTCCCCGCCCTACGATCACGCCGAGATCACGGCGATCCTCGCGCACCGGTGCGTGATGGAGGCGATCTCGGCGCTCGCCGCTAAGCGCCCGTGAGCTCCCCGGTCACCCGGGGGTTCTGAGGCCGGCGAGCAATCGTTCCGCCGTCGCCTGGAACCGCGTGACGTCGCCGTAGGGCCGCGACACGAGCATGGCTCCTTCCAGCGCGCTCACGACCCCGCGCGCGACCTCGCTCGGCGCTCCGTCGAGATGCAGCGTCCCCTCCCGTTCTCCCTGCTCGAGGACCCGCTGCACCCACACCTCGTTGTCGTCGAAGAACCGGATGACCGAGTCCCTCATCGGCCGGGGGAGCGTCTCGTACTCGGCCGCGAGCATGCCGCACAGGCACATCCTCTGGCGGCGCAGCACATCGGCGTACAGCTCCGCGTAAGCCTCGAGCTTCGCGGGTGCATCGGCGACGCGCTGGTCAACGTCGGCGAGCGCCTCGGCGAAGCCGCTCGCGTACCGCTCGATGAGGGCCTCGCCGAGCTCAGCCTTGCCGGCGAAGTGGTAATGCAGGCTCGCCCTGGTGACGTTCAGCTCGGAAGCGACGTCGGCGTAGCTGAAGCCGTTGAATCCTCGTCGCTGCACCAGGCGCTCGGCTACGTCGAGGATCCGCGTCGGGGTGCCGCCATCGTCTCGCCCGGGTCTGGTGGCCATCCGCACATCATCCCCCTCCGACCTGCTGGGTTGCGCACTTACCTGCGAGTAGGTAAGGATACATCCGCCGGATGGCCCGGCACCGTTTCGTGGAAGGGAGCAGGGGATGCACGAGACCGAGCACCGCAGCTTCGAGGCGCCGGACGAGACACGGGAATTCCCCAACGGTCAGGCCGAGATCCTGAACGTCGGGGGCGCAGAGATCGGTCGGCTCGTGTTCCAGCCTGGGTGGCGGTGGTCCAACGACCTGAAGCCCATCGCCAAGACCGAGAGCTGTGAGGCGCCGCACTTCCAGTACCACCTGAGCGGACGGCTGGGGATCCGGATGGACGACGGCGCCGAGCTCATCGCCGGTCCCGGCGACGTCACCTCGCTGCCGAGCGGCCACGACGCCTGGGTCATCGGCGACGAGCCCGTCGTCACGATCGATTGGTACGGCGCCAGCAACTACGCGCGGACCTCCTGACGCCCCTGCTTCTGGGCGCAAGGCCATCCGTACCGTGCGAAGCAGGCCTCTGTGCCTCGGGCCATGTCGGGCGCATGGTGTTGGCTGAGCAGAAGGAGGTGTCCTCGATGATGTGGGGAGCAGACGGCTGGAGCTGGGCGTGGGGAGTCCTGATGATGATCGGGTTCTGGGCCCTCATCCTTCTCGTGGCGTGGGCGGTGATCCGAGGCACGTCGCGCCCTGAGCCGAAGGAGCGGGGCCGGGATGCCATGGACGTGCTGGAAGAGCGATTCGCCCGAGGCGAGATCGACGAGGAGGAGTTCGAGAACCGGCGCCGGATCCTCAAGCGCACAGGCTGAAGACCGATCCTCGGCGTTGCTGCTCGGGGAAGATGACCTTCCTCGACGCCGCTGCGATCTACTCGTCGGACCCCCGGAACTCAAGGGCGTATGTCCACCGGGTCGGGTTGTCGGCGTGCTCGAAGCGGAGCAGCCTGCCTTCCTCGCCGCCGGGCAGGATCACGGGTAGTCCCACGTGTTCGACGCTCGGCCACAGATCCCGCCTGACGCCCTCCTCGAGATCGAGGAGCGTCATCGGGTGAGCACCGTCTCGTTCGAGCGGTGCATGCCAGTCGTCCTCCTCGAGCCGGCGGAACCGGACGTAGCGAGGCACCGCGTGGAGCAGCACCGGCTCGCCGGGGGACTTCCAGGCTTTGCCGAAGAAGCGCCAGCGCTCCCCGTCCTTCGAGGTCTCGACGACCCAGCACTCCTCCGCGCCCATGGGCTTCGATCCGTCCTCCATCAGATCGGGGGCTCGAACCGGTTCACCAGGCGAAGCACCGGGGCCAGGATCTGCAGCCAGAGACCCGAGACGAGGAGGAGGCCGATCGAGACCATGATGACTCCCGAAACCACGGAGATGGTCTCATGGTGGCGCTTGAGGACGTCCATCAGCCGGCCGACACCCAGGCCGATCAGCAGGAACGGCACTCCGAGGCCGAGGGAGAAGAAGAAGAGCAGAAGCGCCCCCCGCGACGCGTTGCCCTGGACGGTCGCGAGCGCCAACGTGCCGGCGAGGACGGGACCGATGCACGGGGTCCATCCGGCGGCGAACGCCATCCCCAGGGAGTAGGAGGTCGCGCGGCCCGGACGCAGCTTGGCCAGGAACGGGCGCCGATCCGCGTAGAGCGCGGCCCCTCCCGCTCGCCGCCCCTGGAGGATCAAGATCACGCCGACGCCGAGGACGACGACCCCCGCGAGCCGCTGCCCGAACGGTGAGCGCACGATGGGCACGAGCGTTCCCGCGAACGCCCCGAGCGCGGTGAACACGGTGGCGAACCCCGCCACGAAGAGCAGCATCGGTGCGACGGCCGGTCGGCTCTGCACGGCGACCGATCCGTCACTCATCCCCGCCTGCGTACCGGAGACGAACGAGAGATACCCCGGGACGAGGGGGAGGACGCAAGGCGAAGCGAACGAGACGAGCCCCGCCGTGAACGCGATCAGGGGCGCCCACCAGGCCGAGAGATCGAAGGTTCCCATCGTCGTCTCACACCGCGGTCACGCCGAGATCCTCCGCGATCAGCCGCTCGAGGGTCGTTGCGTCGAGCCCGCCGACCCAGACCTCGGCGATCTCGCCGCCCGGGCGCACGAGGATCGTGGTCGGCATCCCGACCCCTCCGGTGGCGTTGAAGAACACGCCGTTGCGGTCGATCGCGGTCGGATAGGTGATGCCGGTCTGGTGGGCGAGCTCGATGCTGGCGCCGGCGGGGTCGTTCTGGGAGATCCCCAGGAACGCGACCTCGTTCCCGAGCTTCTGGTGGACCTGTTCGAAGTCCGGCATCTCGCCCACGCAGCTGGGGCACCACGACGCGAAGAAGTTGATCACGAGCGGCTTGTCGGCCAACGTCGAGTAGTCGACCATCCCGTCGCCCTCGAGCGCCGGGAGCTCCAGACGCTCCAGGGTGCCGCCCGTCCGGATGTCGCCGGCGTAGGCGACATCGCCGGACCCGTCTCGCAGGAGGAGAGCACCGATCGCGACCGTCGCCATCACGGCCGCCAGTGCGATCGCGATGGAGCGAACCCGCGCCTCCATGGTCCGTTGAGCCATCCGGTCACCTCAGGTCGCTCTCGTCGACGGGCCCTCGCGGGGCCCTCGTGCGACGGCCAACCCGTATGACGCCGGCGTGTTCCATGCGATTCCGCGCCTTCTGAGGGAATCTGCGGGCGGATGGCGTCGTCCGGGGGGGTGTGATGAGAGTGAACGAGGGCGCGGTGTGTGCTCGGATCGTGCGTTCGGTCGCGCTGACGGCAACGCTGGCGGTCGTGGCAACCGCGTGCACCAGCGCCGATACGCCCGCGCCGCAGGCCGGAGCGTCCGTGACGAAGAGCGCAGAGTCCTCGAGTCAGGACACGCCGCCGCTCATCGACCCCGACGAGCTCATCTCGGGAGGACCCCCGCCCGACGGCATCCCGCCTATCGATGAGCCGAAGTTCCTCGCGCCCGAGGACGTCACGTTCCTGGAGCCGCAGGAACCGGTGATCGCGGTCGAGGTCGGAGGCGTCGCCAAGGCGTACCCCATACGCATCCTGATGTGGCACGAGATCGTGAACGACGACTTCGACGGCACGCCCGTCGTGGTCACCTACTGCCCCTTGTGCAACACGGGCATCGCCTATCTCCGTCCCACGATCGACGGCGAGGTCCTCGATTTCGGCACGAGCGGCAAGCTCTACAACTCGAACCTGGTGATGTACGACCGGCAGACCGACTCCTACTGGCCGCAGGCGATCGGCCAGGCGGTCGCCGGACCCCTCACCGGCACCGAGCTCGAGTTCGTACCGGCGCGCATCCTCTCGTGGGGAGACTGGTCCGAGGCCTACCCGGACGGCCTCGTCCTCTCGACCGAGACCGGCGTTACTCGCGACTACGGCACCAACCCCTACACCGGCTACGACGACGAGGAGCAGCCGTTCCTGTTCGTGGGCGACCTCGATCCACGGCTTCCCGCGAAGGAGCACGTGCTGGGCATCGCCGGCGAGGATGTCATCGCCTTCCCCTACTCCGAGCTCGCCGAGCGCGCATCGGGTGGCGCCACCGTCGTCCAGGGTTCGTTCGGCGGCGAGCGGCTCGTGATCTTCTGGCAAACGGGCACGGTGTCTGCTCTCGACGCCGCCCAGATCCCCGAGTCGAGCGACGTGGGCGCCGCAGCCGCCTACGTCCCCGTCGTCGACGGCAAGCGCCTCACGTTCGAGGTGCAGGACGGGCGCATCGTCGACGAGCAGACGGGCTCGCTGTGGTCGATCGACGGCCGCGCGTTCGACGGCCCGCTCGCCGGGACCCGGCTCGAGGTCGCTCTGGCGATCGACAGCTTCTGGTTCGACTGGGCCGCCTTCCATCCCGAGACCGAGGTATTCGGACAGCCGTGACGGACGCGGGAGGCGGTGTCGCCGGACCTAGCCCTTCTGCAGCCGCCTGATCTCCTCCGTCACCGCCGGCACGACCTTCTGCAGGTCGCCGAGGACGGCGTAGTCGGCGTGGGCGAGGATCGGGGCCTCCGGATCGGTGTTGATCGCCAGGATCTTCTTCGCGGCCTTGCACCCGACGATGTGCTGGATCGCGCCGCTGATGCCGCAGGCGATGTACAGATCTGGCGCGATCCGCATGCCGGTCTGCCCGATCTGCTCGGCGTGCGGGCGCCAACCGAGGCTCGTCACGGCGCGCGAGACGCCGACCGCGCCACCCAGGAGCTCGGCCAGCTCGTCGAGGCTGCGGAACCCATCCTGGCTGCCGACCCCGCGACCGCCGCCGACCACCACGCGGGCGTCCGCGAGCGACACCCGCCCACTCTCGGGCGCCTCACGGCCGGTGACGCGGACCCTCAGGTCGTCGTCAGAGAGGGTGGGCATCACGTGCGTCACGGCCGGTGAAGATGGCGCAGGTGCATGCTCGGGAGCGAGCGCGTGCGGCGCGACCGTCAGGAGCTTCACGATCCCGGACAGACGCGCCTCCTCGAGCAGGCTTCCTCCCCAACGGAGCCGCGTCACGACGTAGGCGTTGCCCGGCTCCACCTCGGTGCAGTTCGCGGCCATCGACAGCCCGGTCCGGGCGGCGACGTGCGCCATGACCTCGTTCCCGCGATCGCTCCCGGCCGCCAGGACGGCCTGAGGCGACGACGTTCCCATGGCATCGACGACGCACTGGGCCCAGGCCGCCGGCGCGAAGTCCGCGAGCCGCTCGTCCCAGACCGCGTGCACCCTCTGGACGCCGAAGGCGCTCAGCTGGCCGGCCATCGCGTCGCCTCCGATCACGACGGCCTCCAGCGGCACCCCGGACGAGCCGGCCAGGCCCCGCGCGAGGGTGAGCGTCTCGAGCGACAGCGCGTCCGGCGCGCCGCCGGCGTGGTCCACCCACACGAGGATCATCGCTTCACCACCCCCAGCCGCTGGAGAACCTCGACCACGGCCGCCGCCGCCTCGGGGCCGCTGCCGAGGATCTCGACCTCGCCTCCCTGGTCGGCGGGGAGCTTGAGCCGGATCCGCTCGAGCCCTCCGGCGCGGCGCGTGGGCTCGATCCGCTCGATCTCCTTCTTCTTCGCGCGCAGGCGCCCGGGGACCGATGGGTAGCGGGGCAGGTTGATCCCCTCCTTGACCGTGAAGACGGCCGGCAGGCCGACCTCGAAGATCTCCCATCCGCCCGACACGCTCTCGCGCCGCGCCGTGGCGGTTCCGTCCGACACCTGGAGCCCCTTGATGCCCGTCACACACGGCAGGCCGAGGGCGTGCGCCACGCGGATCCCGACCTGGTAGTCGCCCGTGTCGGCCGCCTCGTTGCCGAAGAGCAGGACGTCGAACCCGCGGCCGGCCTCCTGCTCGGCACCGGCCACGTCCACGATCGCGGCGGCCGTCGCCACGGGGTCCCACTCGTCGCCGCCGTCCTCCAGCAGGATCGCGCGGCCGACGCCGATGGCGAACGCGTCCCGCAGCTGTTCGGTGGCGAGCTCGGGCCCCAGCGTGAGGACCGTCGAGCTCCCCCCGTGCGCCTCGACGAGCCGCACCGCCTCTTCGACGGCGCACTCCTCGTGGGGGCTCATGGTGAACCCCAAGAACTTCGTGTCGATGGCTTGCTCGTCCTCGGTGAGGGTGATCCGGCCACCCGTCGCGGGGACCCGCTTGATGCAAACCAGGACCTCCACCGGGCTCAGCCCTTCATCCGGGCGTTCTCGGGGTCGAAGAGCGGCGTGCTCCCGGTGGCGGCGACCGTGACGGGGTACCGCTCGCCGAAGTACTCGACGGCCAGCTCGGTTCCCACCCGCGCCTGCTGGGTCGGGAGGTAGCTCATGAGCAGGTGCGTGCCCACCGACGGGCCGGAACCGGCGCTCGTCACGTACGAGCGCCGGCCGCGAGCGTCCACGACCGGCGCGCCGTCCCGCGTGAGGATCGGCTCGCGCCCGAGCATGTAGCGCTTCACCCCCGAGGACGAGGTCGGATCGTCGACCGTCAGCGTGCAGAGCACCGCCACGGGATCCTCGGTCCGCTGCTTGAGGTACGCGTCGCGACCGACGAACCCCTCGTCCTTGACGGTCGCGCGCGCCATGCCGGCCTCGACGAGGTCGTGCTCCAGGTCGAGCTCGTTGCCGTGCGCGCGGTACCCCTTCTCGAGCCGCCCGGTCACGGCGTACGCGCCGATCCCCACGGGGACGAGACCGTGCGGCTGGCCCGCCTCCCACAGGAGATGCCACAGGCGAGCACCCTGTTCCATCGGCGCGTAGAGCTCCCAGCCGAGCTCGCCGACGTAGGAGATCCGAGACGCGAGCACCTGCACCGGGCCGAGCGTGATCGGCCGGCAGGTGGCGAATCCGAACCCCTCGTTCGAGACGTCGTCCTCGGTCAACGATCCCACCACGTCTCGGGCGCGCGGCCCCCAGATCCCCACCGTGCACCAGGCCGAGGTCGCATCGAACATCTCCGCCGAGCCGTCGGCGGGGAGGTGATCGGCGATCCACTTCCGGTCGACCATGCCGCCGTGTCCACCCGTGACGACGCGGAACGCGTCCGTGCCGAGGCGCATGATCGTGAGGTCGGCCTTGATGCCACCGGCCTCGTTCAGGAACGGCGTGTACACGACCCGGCCGAGGGGCACGTCCATCTGCGCGACGGCGAGGCCCTGCACCGCGTCGAGCGCGCCCCGTCCCGTCACGTCGAGCACGACGAACGCCGACAGGTCGACCGAGCCGACCCGGTCGCGCATCGCGAGATGCTCGGCGTTGATGATCGGTGACCACCAGCGCGACTCCCACTCGGCCTCTCGGGGCATCACGCGATCGCCGTACTCGTCAAGGAGCGAGGCGTTCGATCCGTACCAGTACGGCCGCTCCCAGCCGACCGCCTCGAAGAAGACGGCCCCGAGCTCCCGCTCGCGTTCGTTGAACGGGCTGAGCCGGACGTCGCGGTTCGAGGACCACTGTTCCATCGGGTGCACGATGCCGTAGGTCTTGTTGAACCCCTCCGTCGCGCGAGACGCGATGTGGGTCCTCGTCCGCTGGTGCGGGTAGAACCGCGCGATATCGGACCCGTGCGGATCGATCTCGGGCCTGCCGTCCGTCATCCACTCGACGAGCGTCTTCGCGATGCCGGGCGCTTCCTTGATCCAGATCGCGGCGGCCGACCACAGCCCGCCGACCTCGGGGGTCTCGCCGAGGATGGGCGCGCCGTCGGGGGTGAGCGACAGCAGCCCGTTGATCGCGTACCGGACCCCGACCCGCTCGTCGGCCAAGATGTCGGGGACCAGCTCGAGCGCCTGCTCCATCTGGGGGTCGAAGTCATCCTGGGTGAACGGGAGCTCGGTGGGCGTGAGGGCGGCGTCCTGGATCGAAGGGATGTCGTCGGGGTCCATCAGGATGGTCCGGTGCGCGTAGGAGCCGACCTCCAGGTCGCCTCCGTGCTGCCGCTCGTACATGTTCGTGTCCATGTCGCGGACGATCGGGTAGGTGATCTCGCCCACCGTGCCGGCGAACATCGGGACGGGGCCCACGCTGATCATCTGGTGCACCGCGGGGGTGAGCGGGATCGACGCTCCGGCCATGCGGGCGATGCGAGGACTCCAGATCCCGCAGCACACCACGACGGTCTGGGCTCGGATGTCGCCGCTGTCGGTCCGCACACCGCGCACGCGACCGCCCCCCACGTCGACCCCCGTGATCTCGGTGGCGGCGGCCACGGTGAGGGCGCCCAGCTCCTGCGCCCGCTCGCGCATCAGCGTGCCGGCTCGCAGGGAGTCGACCACGCCGACGCCGGGGGTGGAGAAGCCCCCGAGGATCACGTCCTCCTCGACGTAGGGCACCAGCTCCTTCACCTCGGCGGGCGTGAGGAGCTCTGACTCGATGCCCCAGGAGTGGCTGGACGCCAGGCGCCGCTTGAGCTCCTCCATCCGCTCGGGCGTGCGTGCGACCTCGATGCCCCCGCTCTGGGTGAACACGCCCAGCTCGCGGTACTGCTGGACGCTGTCCAACGTGAAGTCGGTCATCTCCTTCGAGTGATCGACCAGGAAGATGAAGTTCGAGGCATGCCCGGTGGAACCACCCGGGTTGGGGAGCGGGCCCTTGTCGAGCAGCACGATGTCCTTCCATCCGTGCAGGGCCAGCTGGTACGCGATGCAGTTCCCAACGATGCCCGCGCCGATGACGACGACGTTCGCTTCCGCCGGCAGAGTGCTCATCCGAACGGCTCCTTCCCGGATCCAGGGCCGCATGATGACGCACCGAGGCGCCGACTGTCTCGGCGGTGGTGCGGCCTCTGCGCTCAGGCAGCGCAGCAGGAGAGCTTCGACACATCGCGCGTGAACGTCTGCGCCGCGAGCTTGAGCCCTTCGGCCATGGTCAGATACGGCGCCCACGTCCCGGCCAGGTCGGCCACGGTCATCCGCTGCTTCACGGCATAGATGCCCGCCAGGATCACCTCGCCGGCCCCCTCCGCCATCACGTGGATCCCCAGCACGAGCCCGCTTCCCTCCTCGGCCACCAGCTTGACGAGGCCTCGGGTGTCGCGGTTCACGATCGCCCGCGGCACCGCGCCGAGCTCGAGCGTGCGCGAGTCGACGACGAACCCCGCGGCCGCGGCCTCGTCGGCCGTCATCCCCACCGAGGCGATCTGTGGGGTGGTGAACGTGACCCGGGGGAGCGCGGTGGCGTCGAACGATCGGCCCACCTTCCCGATCGCGTTGTCGGCGACGATGGAGCCCTGGGCGGCCGCGACGTAGACGAACTGCGGCGAGTCGGTGACGTCCCCTGCCGCCCAGATGCGCCGGTTGGTCGTGCCCATGAACCCGTCCACCCGCACCGCGCCACGATCGGTGAGCTCCACCTCGGCCGCGTCGAGCCCCAGATCCGCGGTGGTGTTGGGCCGGCGCCCGGTCGCGACCAGCACATGCTCGGCCTCGAGGCGCTCCTGCTGTCCGTCGCGTTCGAAGACGACGGTGCGAAGCTCGCCCGCGCGCTCGACGCCGGTGACGGTGACGCCCGCGAACACCTCGGCGCCCTCGTCGCGGAGCACCTTCGCGACGAGGCCTGAGATCTCCGGCTCCTCGAACGGCGCGATCCTCGGCAAGGCTTCCAGGAACGTGACGCGGCTGCCCAGGCGGAGGAAGAGCTGCCCCATCTCGAGGCCGATGGCGTTCGCCCCGATCACCACCATGGACGCAGGGACGTCCTTCAGCTCGAGCGCGGTCGTGCTCGTGAGGTATCCCGCGTCCTTGAGCCCGGGGATCGGGGGGATCGATGCGGACGCGCCCGTGGCCACGAGGAACTGGTCGGCATCGACCTCGCGCCCGTCGCATCCGAACGAGGTCAAACCGGTGAACCGTCCCCGTCCCCTGAGCACGGCGAATCCGTACTCCTCGGCGAGTCCCTCGTACTTCTCGGCCCGCATCTGAGCCACGAGCTCGTCCTTCGCCCCCACGAGGGCGGCGAGGTCGAGCGATCCGGACGAGGTCGCGACCCCGGGGAACGGGCTGTTGCCCGCACGGTGGTACAGATCTGCGGCAGCGAGCATCGCCTTCGAAGGCACGCATCCGACGTTGACGCACGTGCCCCCGATCGTGCCCGACTCGCACAGCGCGACGGTCGCGCCCAGGTCGCGCGCCCTGATGCCGGCGGCGAACGCGGCGCTTCCCGAACCGACGATCAGCAGGTCGTAACCTCCGCGTGTCATCCGATGCTCCTTCCGCTCATACCCATCCTGGCCCGACCGTCGTGCACGACTCGAGGTAGTCAGCGTTCTCGCTCGCCATCGCGCGCGCGAGGTGGATCAGCTCCCGCACCTGCGGGTCGGTAACGCGGTAGAACACCTTGCGTCCCCGTCGCTCCGACTCGGCGAACCGGCACCACTTGAGACATGCCAGGTGGTTCGAGACGCGGCTCTGGGGCGCTCCGACGATCTGGACCAGCTCGGACACCGAACGCTCCCCGTCGAGGAGGGCCTCGAGGAGGCGGAGCCGCGTCGGATCACCGAGGACGCGGAAGAACCGAGCCAGCGCCTGCGGTCCGCAACGATCCGCGAGGTCGGCCGGGTGGGGATCGGTTCGGATCATCGACGGAGCCCTTCCAACAGGTTTACCTGATAGATAAGCTAGCATGATTCAGCTTGCACACCTGGGGGCCAATATTGGAGTTACTCGGGGTCCAAGTCTGGACAGATAGGGGGCCCAGGATCGCGGTTAGTCGGGCTGGAGGGAATCATCCGAGCGGCCGCGGCGTCCTCCTTGAACGAGGAGGCACATGGGCACCGAGCACGACGAGTTCCTCCGGGCCACGATGGGCTGCATGGACCTCGTCTACAACCTGGCCAGGCGCATGGTGTTCTCACCGGAGGATGCCCAAGACCTGGTCCAGGAGACCTACCTGGCGGCCTTCCGCGCATGGCAGGAAGAGCGACGGCCGGACAAGGTGGAACCGTGGATGGCGACGATCTGCCTGAATCTGGGCCGGTCGATGTTCCGGCGGCGTGCCCGCCGGCCCCAGGAGGTGCCCCTCGGGGATCATGTGCTCGTCCTGCCCGACCAGGAAGACCCGGAGCGCGAGGCGTTGGCCGCGCTCGATCGCGAGGCGCTGCATCGAGCCATGTGGCAGCTCCCGGAGGAGCAGTGCACCGCGTTGACCCTGGTGGACCTCGGAGGTCTCAGCACGGCCGAGGCTGCCGCGGTCATGGCGACGCCGCGGGGAACCGTGCTCTCGCGCTTGCACCGCGGCCGTCGCGCCCTGGCGCTGCTGCTGGCTGATGAGGTACCGGAACGGGAGGTGAAGTGATGAGTCGAGATCGCCTCGATGCCAAGGTCGACATCCGCCGTGTACATGACCCTGAGGTGAACGCCTCCCTCTACGTGGCGGGCGAGCTGTCCCGTCGGGTCGCTCGATGGTTCGAGCATCATCTCCTCGAGTGCGAGGACTGCTGGCAGGAGGTCTGGCTGGCCCGCAGGGGCCGGTTCATCGCGGAGCACGCCCGCGAGCTTGCGCCCGCCTCGCTCAGGGACGCGGTCCGTGGGGCGATCCAGCTCTCCTCCGTACGGTCCGAGGGAGCCCCGAAGCGGCGCCGGGATCGGTTCGGCCGGCGCCCCGAGTGAACCGTAAGGGTTCGGTTCGACCGGGGACAGGGTTCCGTAAGGCCGGCCTCCTAGCGTGATCGCCAGTCGATCGAAGGAGGTTCCGCATGAAGCGACGCATCGCATGGGTCGCACTGGTTTCAGGGCTCCTGCTGGCCCTGCCGGTGCCGGCAGCCACAGCCCGGCCGGGGTTCGTTTTCCCCGCAGGGTGCTGTCTCTACGAGGGGCAGACGGTCCGCACCGTTGTGCCGCCGTCGGCGTTCCCGGGCACCGGGGTTGACAACTTCTACGCCGTCATGGGAGGCACCGCCGAACAGAAGGCGGTCGTCGCTGTGGCACCCGGCGACATCGGTTACCACGGGGGGCGCTGGGCTTTTCACGCTGTCGCCTGGAACACGGCCCCGTATCTGCTTGGGTCCGAGGCAGACGTGCTCGCGGCGGGGGTTGCCGGGGATGTCACCGTAACGCCTGATGCGTCGAAAGACTTCCTCTGCCCGATCCAGCTCTGATCACCCTGGGGGCGGTCACGATGCCTGTGACCGCCCCCTCAAGCCTGTGCAGCATCGCCCACTCAAGCGGTGGAGGCCGGGCGTCGAAGCCTGGAACGTGATCGAGCCGCAGCCCGCCTTCGGCGAGGCGACCGCGGCGTTCCGGCGCGTGGTCGAGAACGTCCGCCTCGTCATCGCCGGCAACGACGATGCCGTGCGTGCGGCCGCCCTGTGTCTGTTCGCCGACGGGAACCTGCTGCTCGAAGGGGTCCCGGGCGTGGGGAAGACGACGCTCGCGCGGGCGCTGGCGGTCTCGATCGGCGGCGACTTCTCGCGCGTCCAGGCGACCCCCGACCTGCTGCCGAGCGACCTGACCGGCATCAGCGTCTACGAGCAGGTGCACGGCGAGTTCCGGTTCGTGCCGGGACCGATCTTCGCGAACGTGGTCCTGATCGACGAGGTCAACCGCGCGACCCCGCGGACGCAGTCGGCCCTGCTCGAGCCCATGGAGGAGCGCCAGGTCACCATCGAGGGCGTGACGCACGAGCTGCCTCGCCCCTACCTCGTGATCGCGACCGAGAACCCCGCCGAGCAGCACGGAACCTACCCGCTGCCCGAAGGCCAGCTCGATCGGTTCGCGCTCGCCGTCGACGTCGGCTACCCCGACGCCGACGGCTCGACCGAGTTGGTTCGTCGTCAGCTCGAACGTCACCCACTGCGTGATCTGGCGCCGGTGCTCGATGCGGATGAGATCCTCGCGTGCCAGACCGCGGTTCGCGAGGTCTTCGTCGACGAAGGCGTGCTGCGCTACGCCGTCGCCCTCGTGACGGCGACCCGCGAGGAACCCGACGTGGCGCTGGGCGCATCGCCGCGCGCGAGCGTGTGGCTCGTCCACGCGGCGCAGGCCCGCGCGATCGCGGAGGGGCGTGACTTCGTCCTGCCCGACGACGTGAAGGCGCTCGCGGTCCCGGCGCTCGCTCATCGGATGATCGCGAAGCATGCCCGCGGCGGCGCCGCTGCCATGCGTGACGTGGTGCGCCGGCTGGTCGACGAGGTCCCCGTCCCGCTCCACACCGCCCGGAAGGGGTGAGATCGTGCGGCTGCGCAAGCGCGCCGCCGGTCTCGTGCTCGGCGCGACGGTCTTGTTCGTGATCGGGACGAACGTCCAGGCGGGCATGCTGTTCATCCTCGCGGCGATGCTGCTCGGCGCGCTCCTGGCCGGGATCGTCATGCCGTTCGCGGCGCTCCGAGGCCTCGAGGCAGAGCTCGTCGCGCCCGAGGAGGCCTCCCAAGGCGAACCGGCGATGGTCGAGCTCCGGCTCACCAACCGGGGCCGCGGCGTCCGCTGGTCGGTGCTCGCCGTTGACGCGCACCTAGACCCAGCCGAGGTCTTCCTGCCCGCCATCCGGCCAGGGGGTCGCGCGGAGGTGAGCACGCTGCGAGCGCCGCGGCGCCGTGGGGAGGTCGACACCACCCACATCGAGGTCCGATCGGCGGCGCCGTTCGGCGTCGCCGAACGGCGCCGCCGGCTCCCTGTGCAGGCGAGCACCCTGGTCCTGCCCCGGGTCTTCCCGCTCGGCGACCTGCCGTTCATCGAGCCCGTCCCGACGCACGAGCTGGGGATCCACACCTCGCCCCGGCTGGGGCACGGCCCGGACTACCTCGGTGTGCGCGAGTATCGGCCCGGCGACCCGATGCGCCACGTCCACTGGGGGCTCACTGCACGCCACGGTCAGGTGATGGTTCGGGAGCTCGAGGAAGAGCGGACACGCCGGCTCGCGATCGTCGTGGACACCGAACGCGACGAGGGCGAGACCTGGACGCCGCTGGACCGGGCGTGCGCGGTCGCGGCCTCGCTCTTGGAGGCGGCGGTTGCGGCCGGGCACGGGGCGCGCCTGGCCGCCGCGGTCGGTGACGAGGTCGACGTGGTCTCGCGGGCCGACGACGCGGAGATGCTGCGCTGGCTCGCGGAGCTGCGCCCGGGTGGCCTTGCCCTGGGTCAGATCCTCGCGCGGCTCGACGTGGACGTCCTGCGCGGCGTCGGCACGATCGTCGTCGTCGCGCCGGCGTGGCCCGAGGGGTTCGACGCCGGCCTCGCGTCGCGTCTCGCGGCGCTCCCCGCGGATCGGGTGGTGTTCGTGCCCGTGATGACCGAGGGTACGGTCGTCCCGTCGCTCGCTGGGGTGGATGTCTACCCGTGGCATGACGGCGAGGATCTCGCGGCCGCCCTCGCGTCGGGACGGGCGGTGGTCCCATGAAGCTGTCGCGCCCGACGGTGTTACCCGAGGACTCGGTGCCGATGCGCGTGGTCACGGCGCTCGCCGTCGAGCTCGGCATCGTCGCCGTCGTCCTCCAGGGAGCGGTCGACCCGGTCGCGGCGGTCGCCTCGCTCGTGCTCGCGCCGATCGGCTACTGGTTCTCGTACCGTCACCGTGCGCACACGTCTGTCGCCGTGAAAGCCGCGCTCTCGATCGGCCTCCTCCTGGTCCTGATGGTGTTCCTGCGTTCGGTCGCGGGCATCCGCACGGTGGATGAGGCCCGGGTGCCTCTCGCGTCGCTGTTCCTGTGGGTCCAGGTGCTGCACGCGTTCGACGTGCCGCGCCGCCGCGACCTCGCGTTCTCGGTCGTGTCCTCGACGACGCTCGTCGCGGCCGCCGGCGCGATCTCGCTGTCCGGCACCTACATCTGGATCCTGCTCGTGTGGGCCGCCCTGTCGGCGGCGTGGCTGTGGCTCTCGGCCGCTCCGCGTCCCGACCAGCTCACGCAGCCCGTCAGCGTGCGGTGGGTCGCCGAGGGCCGCCCGCGCCGGCTGCCGGCCACACGGTCGGCGGCGGCGGCGGGTCTCGTCGCGGTGCTCCTCGGGACCATGGTGTTCCTGGCTCTGCCACGCCTGCCGGCGCGCCTGGTGCGCACGCCGCCGTTCACGCTGGGCGGCACCGACCCCCAGCAGGCGGCGAACGGCGCGGACCGGACGATCAACCCGGGGCTGCCCTCGCCCGACGACGCCGGGGTCGTGAACTTCGCGGCCGATGCCTACCCGGGCTTCTCCGGCGCCATGGATCTCCGCGCCCGGGGGCTGCTGTCGGACGAGCTCGCGTTCCGTGTGCGGGCCGAGCAGCCTGCGCTCTGGCGGGCCGAGGTCTTCGATACCTTCGACGGCCAGATCTGGCTGCCCTCGGACACCGAACAGGTCTCCTTGGAGTCCTCGTGGCCGGAGCAGGGGTTGCGCACGCCCTACGGCGACTTCGGTGAGGCGGCGGAGGTCCGTCGCATCACGCAGACCTTCTACCTGGAGTCCGATCAGCCGAACGTCCTGTTCGGGGCGAACCGCATCGACGAGGTCTACTTCCCGGCGGGCGGACTGAAGGCCGACCGGTACGGGTCGGTCCACTCGCCCATCCTGCTCGAGACCGGGGTCGTGTACTCGGTCACGAGCGAGATCCCGGTGTTCGACGGGCGGGTCCTCGCGAACCTGCGCGACCCGGCCGTCGGGGACGTGCCCGAGCTGGAGCGATACCTGCAGCTGCCCGACGGTACGCCCCAGCGGGTCCGCGATCTCGCGGCGGAGATCACGGCCGGTGCGGGCAACCCCTACGAACGCGCGCTCGCCGTGCAGTCCTGGCTCCAGACCAACACCCTCTACGACCTGACCGTCGCGCGCGAGCCCGAAGGCGTCGACGCGGTCGACCACTTCCTGTTCGAGACCCGACGCGGGTTCTGCGAGCACATCGCGAGCGCCATGGCGCTGCTGCTGCGCGCCACGGGTGTCCCGACCCGGATCGCGACGGGCTACGGCCCGGGGGAACGCAACCCGCTCACCGGCTACTTCGAGGTCAAGCGGTCCGACGCGCATGCGTGGGTCGAGGTGCTGATCCCGGGGATGGGGTGGATGACGTTCGACCCGACCTTCGGCGTGCCGGCGGCGGAGCCATCGTGGACGAGCCGGTTCGTCGCGCCCGAGATGATGGCGGCGATCGGCCGGGCCATCACGGGTGCGGTGCCGGCGTCGGTGCGGAGCGCGATCGGGGACGGCGTCCGGGCGCTCGGCGGTGCCCTGTCGGGACTGTTGGTCCTGTGGCCGCTGGTGGTCGCGGCCGCGGCGGCGGTGGCGGCCGCGATGCTGCTCCGGCGTCGCCGCCGCGGCCGCGACCCGGGTCCCCCCGACGACGCCGGCCGGGCGTTCGAGGAGCTCGTGACCGCGCTCACGGCAGCCGGGCATGCTCGC
>CAZZND010000028.1:4512-26008 GCA_964655465.1 uncultured Actinomycetes bacterium | reverse complement strand
CTACGGCGGCATGCGCACGGTCGATGTCCACGTACGACGCCTGCGAGTCAAGCTTGGCCAGGAGCATGGCCGCCGGATCGAGACGGTTCGCGGGGTCGGCTACGGCCTGGACGCCTAGTCTTCGTGCCGGATCGTCGGGTCCCCCGGCCTTTTCATGAAGCACTGGCGTCCATGTATGGCCCGCCCTCGGTGAGCCCTCCCGCTGGGCGTCAGGTACAGAGCTGAGCGGCCGGGCATCGGCACCAACGACGTCGAGAGAGCCATCCGCTAGCCGGCCTTCGCCGGGGGAAGGTCATCCACGCGGGACACGGGGCCCGAGGTCCGCCTCAGGTCCGCCCTTCACACCACGCCGGGGGAGCACCCGGCTCGCCGCGGCGAGGACCACCCCGGTCGAGCCGGCGGAGGCGAGGGCGGCCTGCCTGACGCCGCAGGACCTTCAGCTGGTGACGAAGGACGAGGATCTCAACGGATCTGACAGATCCTCCGACCGGAGCCACCCGTGAGGCCGAAGAGTCGACGTACAACGAGATAGAACCAGGCTCGCGAGGACTCCCGCCGCGGCTACCCGTGGCGGTGTCGGCGCACGTGGGACCGGGCCCGGCCGCACACGTCGCCCCCGGAGAGGACCGATCGCTCCAGCTTGGCCCGGTACCTGCCGACCCGGTCGGGCAGCCGGATCCGGTAGGTGCCGGTGTCCGTGCTCACCTTGGTGGCGATGGGCCGCCAGTGGTCCCGCACCAGCCGCTGGACGAGCACCGTCACGTTCCGCCAGCAGGCGCTGAACCCGTCGGTCACCGAGACGAGGCCCGAAGCGATGACGTGACCGCCGAGGTGCAGCGACACCCTCCGCGGGTGGATCACCGCGAAGATCCCATCGCTCGTGTCCGTGCCGGCGGGCGTGGTCACCGTGATCCGTCCGGTGGCGGCCCCCGGCGGCACCCTGGCCGTGATCTGCGTGGCCGAGTTCACGGTGAACGCCGCGCCGATCCCCTTGAACTTCACGGAGGTTGCCCCCGTGAAGTTCGTGCCCTTGATCGTCACCGAGTTCCCCACCCGCCCGCTGTCCGGCGAGAACGACGTGATGTGCGGGAGGGAGCTCGTCACCGTGAAGACCTTCGAGCTCACAGTGGTCCCGGCGGGCGTGGTCACCCGGATCAGACCGGTCTCCGCACCGACGGGGACCGTGGCGGTGATCTTCGTCGCCGAGACCACCGTGAAGGTCGCCGACTTGAACCGGAAGGTGACCGAGGTGGCCGCGGTGAAGTTCGTGCCGTTGATGGTCACTACCGTCCCCACCGGACCGCTGGTCGGCGTGAACGAGGTGATCGTGGGCGCAGCGCCGCTCGTCACTTTGAAGCTGGTCGAGCTCGCGGCCGTGCCGCCGGGGGTCGTGACGCGGATGGGGCCGGTCGTGGCGCCCGAGGGCACCGTCGTAGTGATCTTCGTGGGCGAGACGACCGTGAACGTCGCCGACTTGTTGTTGAAGAACTTCACCGAGGTCGTGCCGGTGAAGCCGGTCCCGTTGATGGTCACCGAGGTCCCCACCGGGCCGCTGGCCGGCGAGAACGAGGTGATCGTCGGCACCGGAGAAGGCGTGACGGTGAAGTTCGTCGAGCTGGCGCCCGTGCCATCGTCGGTCGTGACGCTGATGGGCCCGGTCGTCGCTCCCGACGGCACCTTGGCCGTGATCCGCGTGTTGGAGTTCACCGTGAAGGTGGCCGCGGCCGTGGTTTTGAACTTCACCTCGGTCGCGCCGGAGAAGTGGTTCCCGTTGATGGTGACAGATGTGCCCACCGGGCCGCTGGCCGGGGAGAACGAGTCGATCTCGGGAGCCAGCGCCGCGAGGGCCTCCGGCGCCGCAAGACCCGCGAGAAGCAGGCCCACGACGAACGCTCCCGACACGCGCATGCGCACCCGCCGCTTGAAGATGGCCATGGCTCCCCCCTTGTGGAGACCGGATCATAGCGACGGAGGTTCCCGTCGATGAGATCCCGTGCCTAGTCCTCGAGGTGAAGGGTTCAGGATCTCCGATCCGCCGGTCGCGGAGCTCGGGTTTCTGCCCCCTTCAGGGTTCCTGATGTGGAACGGCCCGTCAAGTGGACGTTCGGTCGCGGATGCGTTCCGCGGATCGCAGCTCGAAGGCTTCATAGGATCCGACGAAGAGGGCACGGAGGCTCACCCCGACCTGAGGTAACAGGGGAGGTGAGCCTCGTGCCCGAGGTGAGTGTGATGGGTGGAGCTGCGGGTGGCGGTGGACGAGGACGTCGACCCGGTGGCGCTCGAGCAGGCTATCGCCGAGCAAGGGCACCGTGAATCGAAGCAGCTGTATCGAGCGCTTGTGGGGCGCGAAAACTCCGATCCGTCATGCTGCCACCGCACGGTACTCGTGGTACCACGACCTCCCACGCCGATGTCGCTCTCATGCGATCGGGACTGTCGCTCTCATGCAGCTGTGGATGTCACTCTTCTGCGGTCTGTCCCGGAGTCGCCCGAGAGCATCGGCATATGCCGGACCGAGCCGGATCTTCCTGACGATCGCTCAGAGGTCGTCGACACGTCGGCCTTGGTGAAGCTGTTTCCTCGTCGAGGACGGAAGCCAGATCGCGTCGAGGGTGTGGGAGGCCGCCGATGGCTTGGTGACATCCGCGGCGACCTATCCAGAGGCGCGAGCCGCTCTGTCGACCGCTCGCATCTGCAGCAGGATCGCTCGCCGATCGATCCGCCCTCCGCGGCTACGACGCCGTGCACCTGGCGTCGGCGCTCGTGGTGGACGATGGGCGAACGGTCATGATGATGCGTCCGGCTACGGGGGGTGGATCCGTGCCCCACGCCATCGGGATCGATGTACCCGGGCTGATGCTCCGCGGATCGGCCGCCGCGTCACCGAGAGCCTGTCCCACATAGTGGGACACCGTCCCGATATTTGGGACGCGTACGTGAAGGGGATGGGCCCGAAGGCCCCGCCCCCGCGACCGCCGCCGCGTCGTCGGATACAGGTTGATCAGGCGCTGACCAACTCCCGGATCAGTCCCTCCGGTGGTCCGCTCTCGAACCCCAGAACGAGGCGTAGACCAGCGCCCTTGACAGTCTTACGCGTGTAGCGTAATAGTATGATACATGAACCGGCTGATCGGGTCCCGACACGCCCTGGAGGCCGTCGTCGGGCTCGACCAGCGACCCGAGGGCCTGCGCCTCGCGGACGTCGCCGCCATCCTGGGGACCGGGCCCTCCAGCGCCCAACGGGCCCTCGAGCTCCTGGTCTCGGACCGCCTCGTCACGCGTGTTGGCCGTCTCTACCTGCTCGAGAGCGGCCATCCCGCGGCTCGGGCCCTGGTAGCCCTGGCGAGCCGGGGCCTGCCGATCGAGACCGCCGTCGAGCTCGTCTGCCGTGCCAGCCCGGCGGTCGAGTTCGCCGGGCGGGACGAGGACGGCTACCTCCTGGTGATCCGGCGGCTCGCGGAGCCGGCCGACGAGGCCCGTCTCGGGCGGGCTCTCGCGGAGATCAACTCGGACCGCGCGGACGCGAGTCCCATCACCCGCTACGCCCACGATGAGGTTCGTGACCTCCCCCTCGACGACTGCCGGCCCAGGGAACGGGCGAAGGGGATGACCGTCGTCCGTGGCTCGGTCGATCGCTCGTTCC
Organism: uncultured Actinomycetes bacterium; assembly: GCA_964655465.1. GTDB lineage: Bacteria > Actinomycetota > UBA4738 > UBA4738 > HRBIN12 > AC-51. The sequence continues at coordinate 22,365 of CAZZND010000028.1, read as the reverse complement.
CCGACCGGTCGAGGCGCGGATCGCTCGCCGGCCGGCGCCTCGGCCGGCTGCACCCCTCCCTGCGGAAGCCCTCGCGGCGTTCGCTCGCCGCGCTGGCCCGCCGCCATCACCTGGATCGGGTCCTCGTCTTCGGCTCGGCCGTCCGCGAGGACTTCCGTCCCGACTCGGACGTGGACGTCCTCATCGAGCCCGAGCCGGGTACATCGCTCGGCCTGGACGACGTGGTCGCGATCCGCGAGCGGCTCGAGGACGTCTTCGAACGGGAGGTAGACCTGCTGGACGCGGGCTTCGTCCGGCCGCGGATCCTCGAGCGAGCGACGTCAGAAGGTGTGGCGCTGTATGGATGAGCGGGACCGCGACTACATCGAGGCCATCGGCGAGAACGCCCGGATCGCCCTCGGCTACGCGCGCGAGCAGGGCGCGGACTGGGCGGAGGATGGCAAGACGGTCGACGCGATCTCGAAGCGCGTGGATCAGGTGGGCGAGCTCGTGAAGCGGGTGAGCCCCGAGGCCCTCGCCGGGATCACCGGCGTTGACTGGAAGGGAGCGAAGGCCTTCCGCGAGATCCTCGTCCACGGCTACGGTGACCTGAAGCTGCCCGTGCTGGTCGATGTCGTGCAGGGCAAGCTCCCAGGCCTGGTCGCCGCGGTGGAGGAAGCGCTGAAGGCCGAAGCCGGTTCCTGAGGCGACTGTCGGACCGGCCTAGGGTAGTAGTTGCCGCCTCGGAGACGACGGGGATCCACGTGCGACAATCGGCGCATGCGGACGCAGCCTCGGATCGAGTTCGACCGAGAGCACCTCGAGACTCTCTGTCGCAGGCACGGTATCCGCCGGCTCGCCCTCTTCGGCTCCGCGCTCAGCGGGGAGCTCGGGCCCGATAGCGACATCGACCTGCTCGTCGAGTTCGAAGCCGGTCGCACCCCCGGGCTGATCCGCCTCGCGGGGATGGAGCTCGAGCTGTCGTCGATCTTCGGGGGTCGGGAGGTTGAGCTCCGTACGTATGAGGATCTCAGCCGCTACTTCCGCGACGAGGTTCGGGCATCGGCCGCTCCGCTCTATGTCGCAGCCTGACGAGATCCGCATCCGCCACATGATCGAGGCTGGGGAAAAAGCCGTGGGGTTCGCCGCGGGTCGCTCGCGCACCGATCTTGACTCGGACGAGATGCTTCGCTTCGCGCTGGTGAAGCTCGTGGAGATCGTCGGAGAAGCCGCGAAGCAGGTGAGCGACGAGACGCGAGGTCGCCACCCCGCGGTCGCGTGGGCGGAGGCCTCGCGAATGCGCGACCGGCTCGTGCATCACTACTTCGACATCAACCTCGACATCCTGTGGTCGACCGTCACGGAGGACTTGCCGCCGCTGCTGGAAGCGCTGCAAGACCGAAGCTGATCCGGTCCGCAACGGCTTCCCGAGCCTAAGAGCTTCACCCTCGACAACTCCTTCTCCCCTCGTTCCTGCGGTCTCAGCAACCACGGAACGTAGGGCTCGGACGGATCGGGGGTGGGGACAGTTCAGATTGTCATTCCCACGGCCCCGTGGGATCGAGGGCGCGAGCCACCTCGCCAACCATCAGGCGCATCGGGTCCGTCAGATCCTCGCCGATGAACCGCTTGGGGTCGGGCACGTCGATGCCACAGGCCATGAGATCTGCCCTCACGGCCTCCACCAGGTCGCGGGCGCTGCTCGACCGGAGGTAGGGGCTGCGTTCCGTGGCCGCATCGGTATCCAGCCACTCGACGATCCGGATCGCGGAGCGGAAGAGCCGGATCCACGGCATGGATCTTGGAATCGAGTCACGCTCGATACCGAGGAAGGCGCACCAGCGATCCTTGTCGGCCGCGAAGACCCGGCGATCCCCGGCCCACGATTCCTCGATGACCCCGGACTTCACGAACGAGACCAGCGCCTGGCTCACGTTCCTCTTGGAGAACGCGGCAGCCTCCGCGACCCGATGCGCGTCGGCGTGGGACCCCGGCCACGTGAGGAGATAACGCGCAACCTCCGAACGCACACCCGCATCCATCAGGAGCCTCAGCCGTACCGCGAGGTTCGAAGGCAGCATCGGATCGGGTCGGTCCTAGCCCCAGAGGGCGCATATCGGGACAGCGAGGATCCCCTCGTCGAGCCGGTACGTGCGGGGACCGGTGTGCATGACCGCTCCCGCGACGAAGCGTTCGCCCAGTTGATCGCGGAGCCAAACGATGTGGCGAGCCGAGTCCCTCCCCGGGGCGGATGACGCCTTGATCTCCAGAGCCACGACGTTGCCGACGCCGAGCTCCGCGACGACGTCGATCTCGTGGCGCCCACCTTCGGTGCGAAGGTGGTAGAGGCGTGGCCGTGACTCGCCGAGCGGGATCTCGGCACGCAACTGCGACACGACGAAGGTCTCGAGGATCCGCCCCAGGATGTCTCCGTCGCGGAGCACGCCTTCGGTCGTGAGTCCCAGGACGCTCGCCACGAGCGCCGCATCGACCAGGTAGCGCTTGCGTGCGCGGACCAGTCGCTTGAGCCGGTTCGACGTCCAGCCCAGGAGGCCGTCGGCCACGAAGAGGTTCGTGAGGAGACGCTCGTATGCCGCTGCCGTCCTTCGATCGATCCCGCTCGCCTCGGAGAGGGTCTGATCGTTCGCGACGCCGGCTGTACCGAGTGCGAAAGCCTCGAGGTAGCGCTTGAGGCGAACGGGGTCCCGGCCGGGCTCGATGAGGGGCGCGTCCCTCGAGACGATCTGATCCACGTAGCTCTCGAGCCAGCGGCGCCGTGCCCCCCCGGAGGACGCCAGGGCAGCCTCCGGGAATCCGCTGGTGAGCGCGAGGTCGATGTAGCCACGAAGGTCCGGCGGGTCGGGCGGGATGGGGAGGTCCTCGTTCGCAGCGAGACGCGTGATCAACGGCTTCGCCGGGAGCCGGCCGAGCTGCTCGCGAACCGTCATCCCATACATGGGGATGCGAACCACACGCCCGGTGCCCGGCCACGTGGGCGCTGTCCCGGAGTCGCCCGAGGGCGCCGGTATGCCGGACGGCGCCGGGCGCCGCCCTAGAGCGAACGCGGGTGGTTCCAGGGGTTGTCTACCGAGCGGTAGATAACCCATAATCTGCCGGATGGTAGAGAACCGACCGGGCTCCATCGTCGAGACCCTCGCCGGCAAGCGCATCTTCCTCACCGGCGTGACCGGCTTCCTCGGCCAGGTCGTGCTCGAGCGCCTGCTGCTCGACTTCCCCGACACCCGCGTCACCGTCCTCGTCCGCTCTCAGCCCTCCGCCACCGCGCATGACCGCGTCGTCTACCTGCTGCGCAAGCCCGCGTTCACGGTCCTTCGGGAACGCCACGGCACCGAAGGCCTCGAGCAGCTCCTGGACGAGCGCGTCACCGTCCTCGACGGCGACTTCACCCGGGGCGAGCCCGACATCCCCGAGGGCATCGACGTCGTCATCCACTCGGCCGCGGCCGTCAGCTTCGACCCGCCCATCGACGAGGGCTTCCAGACCAACCTGCTCGGCGCGCGCAACCTCTACCGGGGCGCGATCGCGAAGAACCGCCCCCACCTGGTCCATGTCTCGACCGCCTACGTCGCCGGCGTCCAGAAGGGCGTGATCCCCGAAGGGCCGCTCGACCACACGGTCGACTACCTGCTCGAGGCCGACCTCGCCCTGCAGGCCCGCCGCGATGTCGAGGCCGCGAGCCGCAAGCCCGAGATGCTCCAGCACTTCATGGCCAAGGCCGCGAAAGATCATTCGCGCGCCGGCCCCGCCACCGTCAGCACCGACGCCGAGGAGCGCCGCAAGGACTGGGTCACGAAGCGCCTCGTCGAGTACGGCCGCATGCGCGCGCGCACCCTCGGCTGGCCCGACGTCTACACCTTCACCAAGGCGCTGGGGGAGCGCGCGATCGAGGACCTCGCGCACTCCGAGGGCCTGTCGCTCTCCATCGTCCGCCCGTCGATCATCGAGTCCGCGCTCGAGCACCCGTTCCCGGGCTGGATCGACGGCTTCAAGATGGCCGACCCGATCATCCGCGCCTACGGCCTGGGCCAGATCCCGGAGTTCACCGGCATCCCCGAGGGCATCGTCGACCTCATCCCGGTCGACTACGTCGTGAACGCGATGCTCGCCGTCGCCGCGACGCCGCCCCCCGCCGGCGAGCCCGCGCACTACAACGTGTCGAGCGGTGACAGGAACCCTTTGCGGTTCTTCGAGCTCTACGAACACATCCGCGAGTACTTCGAGGCCCATCCGCTGCCCGAGCGCGGCCGTGGCGAGCACAAGGTGCCCGAGTGGAAGTTCCCCGGCACCGCGAGCGTCGAGGGTCTGCTGCGCCGCGCCGAGAAGCTGACCGACCTGGCCGAGAAGGTCGTCACCCACCTGCCGAAGTCCCACGCCATGCGCGAGGCCGTGTCGCGTGTGGACCGAGACAAGGCGCGCATCGACTTCGTGAAGCGGTACTCGGACCTGTACGGGATGTACACCGAGACCGAGGTCGTCTACACCGACGAGCGGGTGATGGCGCTGTGGGAGTCTTTGAGCGCGGCCGATCGCGAGCGCTTCCCGTTCGACGCCGCCGTCATCGACTGGCGCTACTACCTGCAGGACGTGCACAGCCCGGCGGTCACACAGTCGCTGCGGGAGCTGTCCGAACGCGACCGTGAGAAGGCGGTCGTTCGGGTCAAGCGGCGCGACGAGCCGGTGATCGCGATCTTCGACATGGAGGGCACGATCATCACCTCCAACGTCGTCGAGTCCTACGTGTGGGCCCGCATGGCCGACCTGCCCGCCGAGGAGTGGCCGGGCGAGCTCGCGTCGGTGTTCGGACGCATCCCCGGGTACCTGCAGACCGACCGGCGCGACCGCGGCGACTTCCTGCGGACGTTCTTCCGCCGGTACGAGGGCGCCTCCGTGGAGCGGCTGGACGCCCTGATCACCGGGCACGTGGGCGAGTTCATGCTGCAGAAGGCCTCGCCGGCCGCGATCCGGCGCGTGCGCGAGCACCGCGCGGCGGGGCACATGACGATCCTGATCACCGCGGCGGCCGAGCCGTTCATCCGGGTGCTGTCGCCGTTGTTCGACCTGATGATCGGCGCCGAGCTCGAGGTCCGCGACGGGCGCTACACCGGGTTCATGTCGGCGCCGCCGCTGGTCGGCGAGGCGCGGGCGGCGTGGCTGCGGCGGTACGTGGCTGCCGAGGGCGTCGACCTGAAGCACTGCTACGCGTACGCGGACTCGTACTCGGACCTGCCGCTGCTGCGAGCGGTGGGGAACCCGGTGGCCGTGACGCCCGACTCGTCGCTGTATCGCTACGCACGCCGGCGCCGCTGGCCGATCGAGGACTGGGTCATGTCCAAGGGCATGCCGCGCGTGCGGTTCCCCAAGGCGGCCGTCCGATGAAGGCCGTGTCGTGCGCATACCAGAGCGGTATGCTGAACGCATGTCACCGCAGATCGCTGTGCGAGTCTCGCCCGAGCTGGCGTCGGCGCTTGACGGCTTGGTCTCGGAAGGCCGGTTCGAGACCAAGGCCGATGCGATCAGAGCCGCGATTGAGGCGTTGGTCGACGTGGACCGACGCCGCAAGATCGGGGAGGCGATCGTCGAGGGGTACCGCCGGATCCCGCCCGGTGACGATCTGGACCTCGAGGCCGAGCTCGATCGTGCGACTCACGAGATGCTCGCAGACCTGGCTGAGGAAGAAGGGGATCGACCATGGTGAGCCCGGAGTGGGGCGACGTCTGGTGGGTCGAAGCTCCGGAGGAGAAACCCCGGCCGTACCTGGTCCTCACGAGGAACGCCGCGATCCCGGTGTTGGTTCGGGTGCTGGTCGCCCCGGTCACGACCAACGTGCGACGGATACCCACCGAACTCCCGCTTGGGGATCTCGAAGGACTCCCGTTCCCCAGTGTCGCGAGCATGGACAACGTCACGACGATGCGGAAGAGCTACATGGTCCGACGCGCGGGCGCGATCGCGCCGTCTCGGCGTCGCGAACTCTGCGCGGCGCTCGCGGCAGCCATCGACTGCTAGCACGCCGCTCGGTGCCCGGGCCCCGGTGGGGTGCGTCCCACATAGTGGGACGCGGTTCCATTATCTGGGACGACCCTAGTGGGGGCATCAGCGAAGCTGATCCAGATCGGTGCCTTCGTCCATCAGATCCGGGAGGGCAGCGACGTCGTCGAGGTCGACCCCGGGCATCGCGCCGCTGCCACCGTAGACGGGGAGAGGCGCGAGGTCGCCAGGGTTGGTTCCTGTCATGTACCAAGCGTAGCGGCAAGGCGGGAGGGTGGCGTCCATGACCGTCCAGGCCCTCGAGTACGTCCGGTCCGTCCCCAAGTTCATCGGGGCGCGGACGATCGGCACCAAGGCGCCCGGGCTGATCGCCGGCCCGCTCGCGCCGCTCCGCCTCGCTGACATCGCCGACCCCACCCCGCCGAAGGACCGACCCGGCTGGGCGCGCATCAAGCCCGTCCTCTCCGGCATCTGCGGATCGGACCTGTCGACCATCGCCGGCCGCTCGAGCTTCTACTTCTCCCCGCTCGTCTCGATGCCGTTCGTCCCGGGGCACGAGATCATCGGCACCCTCATGGACGACTGCGAGGACCTGCTCGCCGGCACCCGCGTCACCCTCGCGAGCGTGCTCGCGTGCGCCGCCCGCGGCGAGGACCCCGTCTGCCCCAACTGCGCCGCCGGCGACACCGGCCGCTGCGACCGCGTCACCGTCGGCCACCTCAAGGCGGGTCTGCAGACCGGCTACTGCAACCAGACCGCCGGCGGCTGGGCCAGGCAGCTCGTCGCCCACCGCTCGCAGCTGCACGCGGTCCCCGACACGATCGACGACCTGACCGCGGTCCTGATCGAGCCGCTCGCGTGCGCGATCCACACCGTGCATCGTGCGGAGATCGCACCGGGCGCCTCGGTCGTCGTCGTCGGCGCCGGCACCGTCGGGGTCCTGACCGCGATCGCCCTCCGCCGGTTCGCCGAGCCGGGTCACGTGGCCATCGTGGCCAAGCACCCGAAGCAGCGCGCCGCCGCACGGCTGGCCGGCGCCGACGAGGTCGTGCGTCCCGAGCACGCCGCGAAGGCCGTCCGCCGGCGCACGAGCGCGGTCCTGCTGCATCCCGAGCGCGGCCAGGACTTCCTGCTCGGCGGCGCCGACGTCGCCATCGAGTGCACGGGGTCCAAGTCGGCGCTCGACCTCGCGCTCCGTGTGACCAAGGCCGGCGGCCGCGTCGTCGTCGGTGGTATCCCCGGCGCCGGCGCCGACCTGACCCCGTTGTGGTTCCGCGAGCTCGAGCTGGCCGGCTCCTACACCGCGCCGCAGGCGACCTTCGAGCTCGCGATCGAGGCTGCCGGTCAGCTGCCCATGCTCGGGCAGATGGTCGGCGCGACCTACCCGCTTGACCGGTGGCGCGAGGCGATCGACCACGCGATGTCCGCCGGTTCGCTCGGCACGTTCAAGGTGGCGTTCGCGCCGCAGGACTGAGGGAGACCCCAACCGATCATGCCCAGACCAGGATTCGTCCTCGAGGTCGACGAACGGACCCCGCCCCTCATCGTCCACGAGGGCGAGCGCTACCGCATGCAGTCCTTCCCGCTCGGCACCAAGGTCGTCTACCCGCCCGACCCGCTGCCCGGTATCCGCGACGTGAACGGTCTGATCCGTCACGCGCTTCTGAACCCCGTCGGTGACGCGAAGCCGCTCCCCGAGCTCCTGAGCCCCGGCATGAAGCTCACCATCGCCGTCGACGATATCTCCGTGCCCTTGCCGCCGATGGCCACCCCCGACGTCCGCCAGAAGATCCTCGAGCACGTCATCGAGCTGGCGGCGCGCACCGGCGTCGAGGATCTCGAGATCGTCATCGCGACCTCTCTGCACCGCCGGATGACCGCCGACGAGATCCGCCGGATGGTCGGCGAGCGCGTCTTCCGCTCGTTCTGGCCCTCGCGGCTGTACAACCTCGATGCCGAGGACGCCGCCAACATGGCGGTCATCGGCCAGACCGACCAGGGCGAGGTCGTCCAGATCCAGAAGCGCGCCGCCGAGTCGGATCTGATCGTCTACGTCAACGTGAACCTGGTGGCGATGGACGGAGGGCACAAGTCGGTCGCGGTCGGCCTCGCTGGCTACGAGTCGCTCAAGCATCACCACAACGTCAACACGATGCTGCACTCGAAGTCCTACATGGATCCGCGCCCCGGCCACTCGGCGATCGGCGACTCGGTGACGCGGATGGGCCACGTGGTCCGCGACAACGACATCAAGGTCTTCCAGATCGAGACCACGCTCAACTCCGAGACCTTCCCCTCGCAGCTGGGCTTCCTGAACAAGCGCGAGTGGGAGTGGTCGACCAAAGACCAGGCCCTGATGATGGCCGCGAAGAAAGCGACGGGGATGGCGCCGCCCCGGATGCGGCGCGAGCTCTACCGGCGGATCGAGGCCCCGTACAAGGTGACCGGGATCAACGCCGGCGAGGTCGAGGCCGTGCACGAGCGCACGCTCGAGAACCTGCACCGCCAGCAGCTCGTCGAGGTCCAGGGGCAGTCCGACATCGTCGTGTTCGGCATGCCCTACCTCGGGCCCTACAACGTGAACTCGATCCTCAACCCGATCCTGGTCCACTGCCTGGGCCTCGGGTACCTGTTCAACATGTACCGGAACAAGCCGCTCGTCCGCGAGGGCGGGGTCGCGATCTTGTTCCACCCGGTGCCGTGGGAGTTCAACACGATCCACCACCCGAGCTACATCGACTTCTTCGAGGAGGTGCTGGCCGATACGACCGACCCGAAGGAGATCGAGGCGCGCTACGAGGAGCGGTACGCGGCGGATCCCTGGTATATCCACCTCTACCGGACCTCGCACGCGTACCACGGCGTGCACCCGTTCTACATGTGGTACTGGGGCGCGCACGGGCGCGACCACTGCGGCGACGTGATCTTCGTCGGCGGCGAGCCGAAGAGCGTCGCGCGCCTCGGCTACCGGCGCGCCGATTCGCTGCGCGACGCGCTCGAGATGGCGAAGGACACGGTCGGGCGCTCGCCCGAGATCACGTACTTCCACGCGCCCCCGATCATGATCGCGGACGTGCACTGATGGCCGGCGCCCGCGACGAGCTGAAGGGGATGGCCAAGGGCTTCCGTTGGGGGCGCCGTCCGTTGGTGCCCCGCAGCGCCGAGCCGTACGTGCAGGAGCGCGACGACGAGGGCTTCCCCGCCGACTGGGCGCGGAGCGAGCTGGGAGTGGCTGCGCGGCACGTCATCCTGGGCCTCGGGTTGAAGCCGATGCTGCGGGCGGAGCTGGCGCTCCGGGTCTACGGCGAGGATCTGCTCGCCGAGGTCCGGGGGCCGGTGATCTTCTACTCCAACCACTCCTCGCACCTGGACGCGCCGCTGATCTTGTCGACGCTGCCAGACCGCTGGCAACGTCGCACGGCCGTCGGCGCGGCGCGCGACTACTTCTTCGACGTGTGGTGGCGTCGGGCGTTCACCGCGCTCGTGTACGCGGCGTTCCCGATCGACCGTGCACGCGGCGGGCAGGGTGCGATCGACAAGGCGCGCCAGGTGGTCCGCGAAGGGTGGTCGATCGTCGTGTTCCCCGAGGGCACGCGCTCGCGCGACGGACACATGCAGCGGTTCCGCCACGGCGCGGCGCGGCTCGCGATCGAGCTCGGCGTGAACCTGGTGCCGATCGCGCTCGTCGGCGCCGCGCAGGCGATGCCGAAGGGGGCGTGGTGGCCCCGCAAGGGCCGCCCGCCGGTCACGATCCGCTACGGCCGCGAGATCGTCCCGGAGCCGGGCGAGACCCACCAGGTCCTGTCGGCGCGGATGCAGCAGGCCGTCGCCGAGCTGTTCGACGAGGAACGGACCAACTGGTACGACGCGGTGGCGCGGGCACATCGTGGGCAGACGCCGGCGCTCTCGGGCCCGGTCGGGCCGGACTGGGTCCGCACATGGGAAGGCACGCGCCCGGTCAAACGGCCCGGCGAGCCGAGGACCTGGAGCTAGCGGTGCCGCGCACCGGCGGGAAGGAGCGGCGCACCACCCTGGTCGAAGCGGCCATCCACCAGTTCGGCCGCGACGGCTACAAGGGGGCGTCGCTCGAGTCGATCGCCACGGCCGTCGGGGTGCGCAAGCAGACGCTGCTCTATTACTTCCCGACGAAGGACGCGCTCCTTGAGGAGTGTCTCCGGGCGGCGGGGGAGCGTCTGGCGGCGACGGTGGCGGCGGCGGTCGAGGGCACCGAGACCTACTGGGACCGCGGCGAGGCCGTGATCACGTCGGTGTTCGGATTGGCGGCCGAGTGGCCGGAGTTCCCGATGTTCGTCCGCGAGGCTGGCCGGCTCGGGCCGGGCGCGTTCGACCCGTTCGCTTCGGTGATCGACCCGATGCGCGAGCGGGCCATCGCCTTCCTGCAAGGCGGCATGGACGCGGGCGAGATCCGGAAGCAGGACCCCGCGATGCTGCTGTTCACGCTCTATACGTCCGTGGTGGGGGCGCTGACGGAAGCGAGCGTGCTGCACGCGGTGGTCGGTGACGACGAGTCGCGCGCGTCGCTCAAGAAGCGCGAGATCGAGACGCTGGCGTTCGTTCGTGCGGCGCTCCGTCCACCGGAGTAGGTTTCGTTAGGCGTTCGACCACTCGAACCGTGACACGACGGCGTGGCGACCCGAGTGGTCGAGACGGATCCCCGGCGCGTCCACCTGGAGCGTCTTCCCCTGCGCGATCGCGCCGTCTTTCCAGATGAAGCCTCCGGACTTCACGATCCGCACGTCGTTCTCCGCCCCGGACACGGGGTTGGTGAGCGGCTCGACCACGGCCTCGCCGATGCCGCGGACCGAGAAGGACGAGCGGGTCCCGTCCAGGGTGACGTCGACCTCGGCCCTCTCGGTCGCCGTCGGTTCGTCGAAGGTGGAGTTGAAGATCTCGAAGTACGGGTAGCCGGCCTCCCCGCGCCAGATCATCCGGATGGCTTCGAATTGCTCGTCGGAGTCGCAACGGACGAACGCGTGGCCGCGACCGCCCTTGTCGTGGATCGCGCCCGGCCACCAGAGCGCCCACGCGACGGCGCAGCCCTTCAGGTCCACGTCCTCGTAGTGGCCCTCGGCCACGACCGAGCATGTGAACGCCTCGCAGTTGCCTTCCTTGGAGTTGGGGACGCCCCGGAAGTTGCACGCGCATCCCGGATCGCAGCTGCAGAGCTCGACGTAGTCGCCGCGAAGCTGCCACGCAACCATCGTTCAACCTCCTCCTTCGGCGGGCCCTCGCGCCCGCGTTGCCGACAGGAACCCCAGGCTCGAGACACAGAACGGCACCACGTAGTTGAGCCCCACACGAACCCACGTGGCGGCGGTCGCGTCGCCTCCGGCGATGACCGCCCCCTGGTTGATCAGCGATAGCAGCGTTCCCACCACCAGACAGATCTTCAGCGTCTTGCGAAGCGTGGGCCGCGCGAACCACAGATGGTATGCCTCGGCGTACGTCGACCACGAAGGTTGGGTGCTCATGGCCCCGCGTACGAGAACTCGGCATGCTCGGCGTACCGGCCCACCAGGTCCCAGGTCATCCCGGCGGCCTCGACGGTGCCGACTCCGGTCGTGCCGAGCTCGCTCCGCAGCGACGTGAACCCGGTGGGCTTGTCCAGGTAAAGCTCCTCTTCGCCCCCGGTCACCGGGTTGCGGATGCGCTCCAGCGCCAGATCGATCGTCGCGTTCCCGCCGACCCGCACCTTCGACCGGATCCCGTCGAGGACGACGTGGATCATGGCCGTCATCGGCTCGTGACGGATCACGTTCACCGAGGCGAGCTCGTCGAACGGCGAGCCCACGTCGTCGCCACGCCAGAGCGTCACGATCGCGATGTGTTGATCGTGGTGGGCGCGGGCGTCCACGATCAGGAAGTCCTCGCCGCCGCCCTCGTGGATGGGGCCGGGGGAATGGCCGCCGAAGATGAAGACCGTGCCGTTCAGGTCGACGTCGCCGAAGCGGCCATCGTGCACCACGAGCGTGTAGAGGCCGTCGCAGTGCCCGTAGGTGGGTGGCGCATCGAAGTTGCACGGGCATCCCCACGCGCAGTTGCACGCGCCGACGATCTCGCCCGCCATGGACCAGGCTGGGACGCCCGTCACATGCCCGCCATCTGATCGGGTCGAAGCGCCGGCAGCAGCGAGGGGTTGAACGCGGCGGCCACCGCGATCACCAGGAACGCGGCGCCCACGACGCGCGTGAGGAGCCAGCCGCGCTTCCACAGCTTCTCGAGGAAGATCACCGAGGCGAGCACGATCATCGCGGGCACGTTCATCACGCCGACGGCCACCAGGACCAGCATCAGACCCCAGCAGCAGCCCACGCAGTACAGGCCGTGGTGCAGCCCCACGCGGAAGTCGCGCGCCTTGCCCTTGAAGTTGGCGTAGTGCAGCAGCGACATCATCGGCGACCGGCAGTGACGCAGGCAGGCGTTCTTGAGCGGCGTGAGCTGGTACATCCCGGCCACGGCGAAGATGGCGACGCCGAGCCAGTGCGCGGCCTCCGGTGCGCTCTGGACCAACTGCTCGGTCGCGAGCAGCGCCAGGTACGCGAGCACCCCGTAGGCGGCCCACGCCACCAGGTAGCCGCCGACGAACGTGGAGATGCGCCACGCGCGCTCGGTGCCCGTCGAACGGGCGACGATGGTGCGCGACCACATGATCGCGATCGGGGCGACCGACGGGAACATCATCGCGGCCATCATCACGACCCACATCGCGATGAAGGCGGGGAGCGCGAGCCCCATGGCGCCGGGGGCCGTGCCCATCCCCCGGGTCTGGTCGATCGTGACGATCCACCCGAGTCCCGCGAGCAGGATGAACAAGACCCAGATGGGCACGAGTTGGCCGGCAGGCAGCGAGGAAGCGGCCCCCTCGCGGGGGCCGCTTCCGTGACTGTGCGCTGCCTGGGTCATGTTCGACTCAGGCCCGGATGTGGTCGTGTGCCTCGTCGCTGTACTCGAAGTCGGCGGCCTCTCCATACGAGGCGGGGGCCTTGTGGCCGAACGTGTCGATCTGACCGCTCGTGGTGCCGATCTCGAACTCCGGAGCGAACCCGAGGACGGCGTTCTTCATCGTGGTTGCGGTCCCGTCGGCGCCACGGAGCGGCTCGTACGTGGCCGAGGACCCACCGTATGCGATGGCCGTGTCCGAATACGAGACAGCACCGCGCTCCACCCCAGTGAATTCGCTGATCAGCCCGGCCATCTCGGCGAACGGTCCGCCCTGCTGGCCCGACAGGATCTCGGAGAGCGCCTTGACCTGGTCATCGGAGGTGCCTTCGTCGACCGTGACGCCGATCTTCCAGCTCCCCTCCGTTATGAGGCCGGGGAAATGGGCCGAAAGCCCGAATCGGATCCCGGACAGGTCCACACCGTCCATCGCACCCTCGCGGATGTCCCAGACGCCGAACGTCCAGCAGTCGGTCGTACCGTCCGGATTGTCCGGCGGCGCGCTCCCGGTCGAGCACGGACACACCATCGTGCACGAGCAGCTTGCGATGTATCGGCCCTTCATCTTCCAACCCATGGGTCCCCCTCTCTCTCGCAGCGGCATGCTGCTCGATCGCTCCGACCGGGCGCCGCTCGGTAGGGCAGGTGTACTCCTCGTACGCGCACCGCGTCAAGACGACGGATGGGTCACGACGAGTCGTGCGGGCGGCGATGCGCCGCCGGAGTAGGGGCCGGCGCGGCCGGCAGGGGGGTCGTTTCAGGCCTGTCCACATATCGGGACGGTGTCCCACCATGTGGGACGAGCGAAGGACTCGACGGCGCGATAGCAGAGATGACATCGCTAGGTCGAGGTTGAGACCACGCGTCGCTGGCCGGTGATCCACACGAGCGCCGCGGTCAGCGCGAAGCCCGACAGGGCCATGAACGGGATCGAGATGTAGTGGAACATCCAGACCAAGACCAGGGTGCAGGGGGCGTCGAGGGTGCAGGCCCCGAGGGCCTGCTGCGAGGGGAACCGCTCGAGCTGGTAGTGGTAGACCGAGATCAGCGCCCCGGCCGCGGCGAGCGGCAGGACGTACGCTCGCACCCCGCGGTCCCGGTGGATCGCCGCGACGAGCAGCACGATCGCGAGGGGATACATCGCGATCCGCTGGTACCAGCAGAGCTTGCAGGGCACGAAGTGGGCGACCTCGGAGTAGTAGAGGCTCCCCGACATCGCCACGAACGCCACGACGGTCGCGAGCGGCAGCGCGACGTCGGCCACCCGGTCCCAGACGGCGTCGCGCGCCGCGGCCAGGCCCGAGGACCAGCGGGCGCCGAGTGCGAGGACCACGAAGGCGACCACCGCGAGGTTCGCGAGGACGGTGAGCATCGCGAACAGCAGGTTCATCGTCGGCGGTCGCATCGTCGCTCGATCCTAGGGGTGAGGCCGCGGACGGGGGCCGGCCGAAGGTCCCGCCGGTCGGCGGACCAAGGGACCGGGTCCACGAGGGAGGTCCCCGCTAGCGTCGGTAGCAGTCATGACGAACGCGACGAAGGCGAAGCAACGGCGTCGCGCCGAGGCCGCGCGCGCGAACGCCGGCCGGCGCTCGACCGGGCTGTGGATCGGGTTGGGTGTGCTGGCCGCCGTGGTCGTCGCGGCTGCGGTCGCGTTCGGTGGCGGGCAAGAGTCCGCGACGCCGCCCACGGGCACCGTCTCGATCGCGCGGGCGTCCGGCCCGATGCTCGCGGTGGGCGAGGCCGTGCCCGACTGGTCGGCTCCCTCCCTGTCCGGTGACGGTGAGCTCGCGTGGGCCGGCGCCGTCGGTCAGCCCACCGTCCTCGCGGTGTGGGCGCCGTGGTGCCCCCACTGCCAGGCGGAGCTTCCTCGGCTCGACGCGGCGCTCGCGTCGCATCCGGATGTCGAGATGGTGAGCGTGGCCACCGCGATCGGCGCCCAGCCCGGTCCGACCCCACAGGAGTACCTGGACTCGGAGGGGCTGGACTTCGCCGTGGGGGTCGACGACGAGGCCAACACGATCATGACCGGGCTCGGCGTCTCGAGTTTCCCGACGACCTACTACGTGGCTTCGGACGGCACCGTGTTGGACGTGACGACCGGTGAGGTCGACCCGGCACGTCTGGACCAGATCCTGGCGACGCTGGAGTCGAGCTGAGGCTCGCTACGAGTAGAACTCGACGATCATGCGCTCCTCGATCGGCACCGGGAGCGGGATCTCGTCGCGCTCGGGGAGCCTCGTGAAGCTGCCGGAGCCCTCGTCCTTGTTGCGGTACAGGTACGGCGGGGGGTCTGGCGTGATCTCGAGGGCCTCGTGGACGAACACGAAGTTCTTCGCCTTGGCCGACAGCGTGATCTCGTCGCCGGGGCGCGCCTGGGCGCTCGGTACGTCGATCCGCTTGCCGTTCAGCAGCACGTGACCGTGGGACACGAGCTGGCGGGCCTGGGAGGTCGTCAGCGCGAATCCCAGACGCAGACAGATCGTGTCGAGGCGGCGCTCCAGCTGGCGGAGCATCTCCTCGCCGGTCACGCCGGTCGAACGGGTGGCCTTGTCGTAGTAGCCGCGCATCTGGCGCTCTTGGATGCCGTAGATAGCGCGGAGCTTCTGCTTCTCGAGCAGCCGGGTCTGGTACTCCGAGATGCGCTTGCGGCCACGACCGTGCTGGCCGGGGGGGTAGGGTCGCTTCTCGGCCGGGCAATTCGGGCGCCCGCAAAGGGGTGCGCCGATACGCCGGCAGGTGCGGTGTTTGGGGCCATTCTTCTGCATGCGGTCGCCCAGGCTACCAGACGATCCAAGGCCGTGACCTGCGGATATGCGGCGCCTAGACGAAACTGCGGAAGAAGGCGATCCCCCCGCCGAATACGAAGATGAGCGCCGCGAGAGCCCAGATGGCGGTTCGCATCGCACCGCGGAGCAGCATCCCGATCCCGAAGAAGACGGCGGCGCCCCCCATGACGACCGACCAGAGGTCCCGGTCGCCGAAGCCGCCCGTGAAAAGCCCGCCTCCGATCGCCACCAGTCCGGCGACGATCAGGATGAGTCCGATGACGATGCGCATCCACATATCCTTGTTCGGTGGGCGACCGAACACAACGAGCGAGAGGAGCGATCCTCGGGCTCGCCGTGGGGGACGCTCTCGGCGCGCCGTTCGAGTTCCGGCGGCGTGACCAGATCCCGTCGCGGCTGCCGGCGTTCGAGGTGCCGTGGATGGGGCTGCCGCCCGGCACGTGGACGGATGACACGGCGATGGCCCGGAACCTGTGGACGTCGTTGATCGAGCACCGGGGTGAGCTGGCGCTCGACGACGTGCTGGCCCGGCATATCGCCTGGCTCGAGACCTCGCCGCCTGACGTGGGGAACCAGACCCGGCTCGCCTTGCGGGAAGCCGCCGCAGGCGTGCCGGACGCAGCGCGAGCGGTGTTCGAGCGGCGCGGGCCCGAGGTGAGCGCCGGGAACGGCTCGGTGATGTACTGCGCGCCGCTCGGCGTGGTCCGGGCGCGCTCGCCCGAGCGGCTCGTGGACGAGGCGTCGGCACTGTCCCGGCTGACCCACTGGGACGGGCGGTGTCAGACGGCGTGCCTGGCGGTGACGTGGGCGGCGGCGGCGCTCGTGCGCGGCGACGGTCCGGAGGACGCGGTGCGCAGTGGGTTGGCGGCCGTCGCGGGCCGTGAGGGCGACGAAGAGTTGGAGTTCCTCGTCGGCGAGGCCGGCCGCACGAGGCCGCTCGACGGACCCGACATGGGCTTCACGCTCTTCACAGCAGGGATCGCACTCCAGGTGGCCGGCGAAGGCCTCGGGTTCGAGGGCGGCCTGCGGCACGTCGTGTCGCTCGGCGGTGACACCGACACGAACGCGGCGGTGGCGGGCGCGCTCCTGGGCGCAGCACACGGCGTCGGCGGGATCCCCTCGACGTGGGTCGACCGGCTCGCCGAGCGCGACGCGATCCTCGCCGAAGCGCACGCCCTGGCGTTGTGCGTTTAGATCGTGCTACCTTGTGCTACATGCCCGTCGACCAGCCCGAACGCGTCGGTGTCAGAGAGCTCCGGCAGAATCTGAGCGTCTACTTACGGCGGGTGAAGGAGGGGGTGACGCTCGAGGTGACCGAACACGGCCGTCCCGTGGCACGCCTCGCGCCGCTCGCCGAAGGGCAGACCATCCTCGACCGCATGATCGCCGAGGGCAGGGCGACACCGGCGGTCGGCCCTATCGACGACATCCTCCCCCTCCGTCCGAAGATCGACCGTGAGACCGGTCGGAAGCTCATGCGAGCCCTTCGGGAGTCTCGGAAGGACAAGATCTGATCAGGACGGAGACCCTCTACCTCGATGCCTCAGCGCTCGTGAAGCTCGTCGTCGACGAACCGGGATGGGAAGAGCTTGCCGTTCGAGTGTCGGGCTGCGCCCTCGTCTGCAGCGTCCTCGGGCAGCTCGAAGTGATCCGAGCCGTCCGGCGGGCGGGCGTGGACGAGCGTGCGGCCGACCGCGCGCTCGAACGTGTGACGTTGCAACGGATCGACCTCGGCGTGCTCGAAGGCGCCTCGGTACTCGACCCGCCGCAGCTGGGGAGCCTCGACGCGATCCACCTCGCGACGGCGCTGCTCTTCGCTCCAGAGCTCGACGCCTTCGTCACGTACGACCGGCAGCTCGGCCGCGCTGCGGCGGCCGCCGGCCTCCGGGTCGAGGGTCCTCGCTAGGTCCTGTACACGTGGAGGGCCCTTCGAGCGTAGGGAAGGGCATGGAGGTCCAGGCCGAGGCCGTGAGCGAGGGCGCCCCCACGACCTTCGACGACGCCTTCCGGGCCCTCTACCCGAAGGTGGTCCGCACCGCCGGTCTGATCGCGCGCGATCCCCAGCTCGGAGCCGACATCGCGCAGGATGTTCGTGAGCTGGAGCGCAATCCCGAGATTC
>CAZZND010000028.1:1377-4502 GCA_964655465.1 uncultured Actinomycetes bacterium | reverse complement strand
TCGCGCAGGAGACCTTCGCGCGGCTCTACGAGCGGTGGGACCGGATGGAGTCGGCCGACCATGCGAGGAACTTCGCGTTCCGGGTCGCGGCGAACCTCGCGCGCTCGCACCTCCGACGCCGGCTCGCGGCCCCGTTCGGGCTGCGCGGGCCCGAGGTGGCCGTGCCGGACGGCACGGCCACCGCCGACGCCTGGCTGACGGTGTCCGGTGCGCTGGGCGGGCTGTCGCCCGCCCAGCGCACCTGCGTCGTGTTGGTCGACTACGCCGACCTGGACGGAGCGACGGTGGGACGGATCCTCGGCATCGCCGAGGCGACCGTCCGTGTGCACGTGATGCGAGGGCGGCGCGCGTTGCGCGCCGCCCTCGCCATGCCCGAGGAGGACGACCGATGAACAGCGATCCCCGCCTGCACGAACGGCTCCGCGCGGCCGCGGATCCGCTGCCGTTCGTCCCCGAGCGCGCCTTGACCTCGCTCGACGCGAGCGTGAAGGCGCGCCGGCTCCGCCGGCGCGCCGAGACGTTCCTGGTGGTCGCGCTCGTCGCGGGGCTGGGCGGCTACCTCGCCGTCCAGGTGCTCCCCGGCCGGAGCGATGTGCCGGCCACGCCCGCCGAACCGCTGGGCTCCATCGCGTACACGCAGGCGACCGAGTCGGGTTTTCACATCTTCCAGCTCCCGATCGGCGCCGAACCCGTGGTGTTGCTCGGCGAGGTCCGTTCGGCGATCCCCCGTTGGTCGCCCGATGCCACCACGTTCGGCTACCTGTACGAAGTAGAAGGCGACATGGGGCTCGGCGTCAGCCCCGGCGACAGCCTGATCGAGGACGGCGACGTCCGAGACTTCAGCTGGTCGCCCGGCGGTGCGCGGATCGGCGCTGTCGTGCACCTCCCCGACGTCGATGGCGACGAGATCCGTGTGGTCGACGTCGCCACGGGAGCGAGCAGGACGATCGTGGACGGTGGCTCGTGGTACGGCGTCGACTGGTCGCCCGACGGGAGCCGTCTCGTCCTCGCCGGTCAGGCCGACGTCGGTCCCGACAACGTCATCGACAGCGGTCTGTATCTCGTCAACCCGGATGGGTCGTCCCTCTCGCTGTTGGACGACCGGCCGGAGACCTTCGACTTCTTCCCGCGCTGGTCGCCGGACGGGACCCAGATCGCGTTCGGCCGCTCCCGCGGCTACGACGACGTGGACACGCAGATGGACGTGTTCATCGTGGATCCGGCGACGGGGGACCTCACGCAGCTCACCGACCGCGGCGGCTTCGACGGCTTCCCGGCCTGGTCGCCCGATGGGTCGTGGATCGCGTTCGCCAGCGATCGCGGACCGGCAGCGGCAGACGCGGCAGACGCGGCGTCCGGATCGGCGATCGTCGCCATCCGACCCGACGGTTCCGGGCTCCACGAGCTGCTCCCGCAGATCGATGGGGAGTTCCTCATCCCCTCGGACTGGCGTTCCTAGTCCAGCTGCAGCGCGCTCACGTACTCGTCGCCGTCGGCGACCACGAGGCCGGCGGACACGAGCGACACGAGCGCGACGTGCACCGCGATCGCCGGGTAGCCGTACCGGGCCGCGAGTCCGGATACCGTGAACCCGCCCTCGGGATCGCGCACGATGGTCCGCAGGACGACGCGGCGGACCTCGGTCGGGTCCAGGTCGTCGGGGAAAGCGTGTGCCGCGTACATGGGGCCTCCTGGGTCGCGGTGGACGGGTGTAGGTTCGGCCACGTGAGGGCACCGGGGCTAGCCCCTGGGGCGTGAGTTCGCCCGGGTGAGCCCGATCGTTCGTCACGCGTTCGCGTAACGAACGCACCGGCGGCCGACACCGTTCGGCGACGACCGAGAGCAGCCGAAGCAGGAGGTCCCACGTGGAAGGCATGATCGAGGTCTATGGCGCCAGCTGGTGCGGCGACTGCCGCCGGGCCAAGCGGTTCCTGGGCGACCAGCGCATCCCCTACGCGTGGCACGACATCGAGGTCGAGCCCGAGCTCCTCGCGTACATCCAGGAGCGCAACGGCGGCAAGGACATCATCCCGACCGTCGTGTTCCCCGACGGCACGCACCTCGCCGAGCCGACGAACGAGGAGCTCGCGAACAAGCTCGGGCTCGATCGCACGGCCGAGCAGCACGTCTACGACCTGATCATCATCGGTGGCGGTCCCGCCGGACTCACGACCTCGATCTACGCGGCCCGGGAGAACCTCGAGACGCTGATCATCGACTCCAAGGGCCTGGGCGGTCAGGCGGGCGTGACCGAGCGTCTCGACAACTACCCCGGGTTCCCCGAAGGGATCGGCGGCGCCGAGCTCGCCGACCGGATCGTGCAGCAGGCCCGGCGCTCCGGCGTCGAGATGCTCCAGGCGCTCTCCGTGACCGCGATCGAGCCCGATGGCGACCGGATCGAGATCACGACCGCGAACGACGACCATTACCACGCGCACGCCGTCGTCATCGCGACCGGCTCGAGCTACCGGCGCACCGGCGCCGAGGGCGAGGACGACCTGATCGGCGCCGGCATCCATTTCTGTGCGACGTGCGACGGCCCCTTCTACAAGGGCTCCCACGAGATCATGGTCCTCGGCGGCGGGAACAGCGGGCTGGAGGAAGGCCTGTTCCTCACCGAGTTCACCGACAAGGTCACCGTGGTCGAGTACAGGGACCGGCTCGCCGGGAGCCAGGTGCTGCAGGACAAGGTCTTGAACCACCCGAAGATGGAGATCCTGCTCGGTCGCAAGGTCACGGCGTTCCGGCCGAAGGACGACGGCAGCGGCAAGGTCGGGACCGTGGTGCTCGAGAGCGTGGAGACCGGCGAGGTCGAGGAGCATCACCCGGCGGGCGTGTTCGTGTTCGTCGGGCTCGACCCCAACACGGGGTTCCTCAGCGGCGTGGTCGACCTGGACGAGCGCGGGTTCGTGGTGACCGACATGGCCCACATGACGTCGCTGCCCGGTGTGTTCGCGGCAGGCGACGTCCGGGGCGGGTCGACCAAGCAGCTCGCGAGCGCGGTCGGCGAAGGTGCGGCGGTCGCGATCGCGATCCGCGCCTACCTGTCGCGCCAGCTCGAGATGGCCGGGACCGGCGGAGTCTGATCGTCGTGGACCCCAAGGAGATCTTCGAGCTGATCATCA
>CAZZND010000028.1:0-1367 GCA_964655465.1 uncultured Actinomycetes bacterium | reverse complement strand
CTGAAGTACTCGAACGCGGCGAACGCCGATCTGCGGCGCGAGCAGGCGCGCGCGCTGCTCGAGCAGGCGCGCGACGCCGCGCGCGACGCGGGCGTCGACGCGCTCATCGAGCAGGCCGAGACGAGGCTCGCAGACCTCGAAGCAGCGGTGGTGGGGGAGGGAGACGGGGACTAGCCCGGGCGGACGGCGCCGTAGGGCTGGTCGTAGCCGTACATCGAGTCGAGCTGAACGCTCCCTCCGGGGCTGGGATTGCGGGTGTGGATGATGTTGCCGCCTCCCACGTAGATCGCCACGTGGGGACCGTAGTTGCCGTAATAGATGAGATCCCCGGGCTCCACGGCGGAGAGCGAGACGGCCGGCAGCGTCGAGTACTGCGCCAAGGCAGAATGCGGGAGCGAGACCCCGGCCTGCGCCCAGGCCCACACGGTGAACCCCGAGCAATCGAAGGTGTCGGGGCCTGCCGAACCCCAGACGTAAGGGGCTCCGATCTTCGTGTAGGCGGCTGCCACGGCGGTCCCGGCCGCGCCGCTCGCCGGCGGTGGGGTGAAGGTGGCGCCGGCGTCGTAGCCACCCCCGTCGTCGCTGCCGATGTCGGCCTCGGTGGTCGCGGCGGCGGCGGCGGCGGCGCGCTGCTGGGCGAGGTAGTCGGCGTACTCACGGCCGAGATCGGCCGCGATCTGCTCCTGCTCGTCGAACATGCCCTGGATCTGCTCACGCTTCGTGCGCATGGTGTCGAGCTGGGCCTGCCGTTCGGCCATCGCGCCCGCGTACTCGTTCGCCGCCCACTCCGCCTTCTGGCGGTCGGCGTCGGCCGAGGCGGCCACCTCGGCG
Organism: uncultured Actinomycetes bacterium; assembly: GCA_964655465.1. Taxonomy (GTDB): domain Bacteria; phylum Actinomycetota; class UBA4738; order UBA4738; family HRBIN12; genus AC-51. The sequence continues at coordinate 536 of CAZZND010000028.1, read as the reverse complement.
TCGGACTGGGCGATCGCCCCCATGAAGGTCAGCCGGTCGGAGAACTCGGAGAAGTCCTCGGCTTCGAGCAGCACGTCGAGCTGCGAGCCCATGCCGGTGTAGGCCTCGACGGCCCGGTTCGACAGCGCGGCGCGGCTCTCGGCGGCCTGCGCCTTCGCCTCGTCCATCCGCGACTTCGCGTCGGAGAGCTTGGCGCGCACCTGCTCGAGCCGGTAGCGCGCCTCGTTGTACTCCTCGATGGACCGCTCGAGGTCGTGCTCGAGGACGGTGAGACGGGCTTCGGCCTGCTCGACGTCTTCCTTCGAGGGAGCGGCGGTCGCGGTCGTCAGCGACACGACCAGGGTGGGGATGACGAGCACGGCGGCTACCACGAGCCGCGTGATCTTGGTGCGCGTCAGCCTCATCGTCCTCCTGGGAGATGGTGGGCGTCTGGATAGCCCGAAGGCTCGGTCGCCCCAGCCCTTGCGGTCCAACCTACCGGGCGGTCCGCAGGAGCGTCAAACACGGTCCGAACAGGCGTTCGACTTGGTCGGACG